>NZ_JAAHHE010000084.1:0-24734 GCF_010692525.1 Moorena sp. SIO3B2 | reverse complement strand
TAAAACTGTATTGTATTCATCTGGCGTAAAATCAGCCAGGGCAAGAATATGGCGGCGAGTCCAGGTGGCATTTGCCATATAAGTCGTCAAGCAATTAAATAACTTAGTTTTGCTGCTCGTGACAGCTTTAAGAATTTCTGACACCCAGGAAACCCTAGATATCGATTAAGGTTAGCAGGTCGAGCAGGTTTACCTACTTTGTATTCTTGAGCCCCAAAACCTAAGATAACCTCAGCGCACACCTGTGTTAACCAAGAAAGCTGGTTTAGTGTTCGGTCAACTGATGATATCCTGTCCGGTTGAATACTTATAATTCCTTGATAATTGATCACTAGTTATTGCTCAGACAACACCGATTTATGAAAAGGCCATGACAGATTGGTGGAAGTTTTATCAATAACTGATCACTAACAACAAAACGCAACAGACCATTTTAAAAGTGATTAACCGGACTTGATCTAACACATCTATTTAATTGAGGGGTATAACCTATCATTCCAACTATTAAATAGTATGCTCTACTCAAGAATGTGGATCAAGAGGCACACATTTTTGTTGCTGTGCTTTAATCTTTCGCTGAACTCTAACTGGTACTCCCTTCACTGCTTTACCATAGAGGCGTTGAAACTCCCGTTCAAAATGGGCAGCAACCATAGGGCTATGAATAACTAACACCGTCTCATCGTTCCTGGTATTTGCTGCTTTTGACCAGTTGTGAGAGCCTGTAATCACTGTCTTTCCATCGAGAATGGCAAATTTGTGATGTAAGACATCTCCTTCTGGCAACTGAGGCACACCGACGGTAGCAATCGGTTGACGCCAAGGACGGTTACCACTCTCATATTGACACTTGTGAGTAACAGCTACTCCCATCATGTCCAAACCCTCACTGTAATAGCGAAAGGCAAAACTTGGCTCAATTAGCGCTTTGACCTTAACACCCTGTTGATGGGATTGCTCTAAAACATTAGTTAGCCGTTGCTCGGAAAAGACAAACAAAGCTATGTGAATGGTTTCCCTAGCCTGAGGAAGGATTTGAGCGATCAGACCATTGCTACTCTGATGCCAAGGTTTGGTAGTGGAGGTTGGGGAGAATTGTATAGCGATAGTTGTATCCCCCACAGTCGTATCCCCCAGAGTTGTATCCCCCAGTGTGACCTGCTCTACTGGTCGCGATGGCTTCTTGAGACCAAACTTACTGTCTGGTTTACCGCCAGCACCATCTCCCCACATCAGGTTAAATTCCTGAGTGAATTGCTTAGCTAACTCTACACTGTCAATCTTGAGTAGATTGTTGGCATTGCCACGACTCTCTCGAAACTGAAAGTCACCATGTAGATCACTAAGAGTGAAGTTGGCTGAGGTAATAATAGAAACTTTGTTATCAATAACTATAAACTTATGATGCATTAAGCCACTGCCCCGAGAACCATCCGCTGTGTCATCAATCATAGGTACACCACGATTTCCTAAGATGATTAAAGCGTCTCCTTCTGAAATTTCCGTTGCACTGAGCTGACCATCTCCGTCACGGTCGATCAATATTAGGGACTCATTGTAGCGTGAGCGTTCTCTTTGGCGGAGTTTTGCCACTGACTCAGCGGTCAGTTGACTTACCGGAAGGCTGTAGTTATTGTCTAAAATGACTCTGACCTTGACACCAGCTTGCTGACGTTCTACTAAAGCTTGGGCAATTCTGGGCATACGCAACTCCTGAACCGCCACATCTACTGTGGACTTTGCTGATGCGATCGCATCCACAATCACTTGCTCCAAGTTATCTCCCTCCCGAGTTACTCCCCGGTAAGGATCGGTGTATTGGGCTGACCTACTATGATTAAAGTAAGCCTGAACCCAAGGGTCTTGGGGCAGAGGGGGTTCAAGAGACACCTGTGGCTGAGCTTGTTGACAGCCACACAAAATCAATAGTATCAGCAAAAGATAATACAAATTCCAGTAAATGCACGCTGGTTGGGAACTCAAGGCATCAAAAAACCCGATTGGATAGCTGATTTCCCCATGCTAACAGCACAATCTTCAAATAGATGCAGTTGTTGAATTAACATAAAATACCAGGGGATATCAGTTGCCATCAAGTTCAACTCCCTCCCCTAATTGCCTTTTTTTATGGAATGGTTTACACCAAAGCCTAATTAGCGGGTTAGGGACTTTAACCCGAACTAGTGTCTTATGCCAAGACGAAAGAAAACATTCCCGTGTGGCCACAAGGGGTATGGTAAAACATGCCACCGATGTGATCAAAAAAACCGAGCACGGGAAGAGAAAAAACAGCAAAAACGGCAGTGGGAGTCTAGTTTTGAAGATGATCCCATTGACTTAAAAAACCTTCCTACCCATGTGGTGGTCAAAGCCCGTGGGATAATCGCTGGTTTGGAAAATCACCAGGATTACAGAGAATTTGGTGGCAAGCGGCTGCGCCACAACCGCTGGATCATCAGTATTCCTGTAACGCGCAACTACCGAATGATTTGTCACGACCAGGGTAGCTTATTGGTTCCTCACGCGGTTTTGTCCCACGAGGACTATAATGTTGGTAAACCAGGTGGTTAGTTATTAGTCATTACTTATTAGTTTTCAGTTATTAGTCATCAGTTGGAGAGAGACCTGGAAAGGTTATATGCTTAAGATAGAGATAGCTGGTTGCCTGAAAACCCATGCAAATTTATCTGGACTATAGCGCCAACACACCACCACGCCCAGAAGTCATTAAAACTATGCAAGATGTGCTTACCCAGCAGTGGGGTAATCCTTCTAGCTTACACCAGTGGGGTCAGCGAGCGGCCATTGTACTGGAACGAGCTAGAATACAGGTAGCTAGGTTAATCAATGCACCAGCGGAATCGATTACATTTACCTCTGGCGGTACTGAAGCGGATAATTTGGCAGTGATGGGGGTTGCCCAAGGCTACAAAAAACCCCAGCATATCATTATTTCTAGTGTAGAGCATTCTGCGATCGCTCAACCAGTGGCCATGTTGGAGCAGTGGGGTTGGCAAGTGACCAGGCTACCAGTGGATTCTCTGGGACGGGTCAATCCCAGTGATTTAAAAGCTGCCCTACAGGCAAATACGGTTTTAGTCTCCGTCATCTACGGTCAAAGTGAAGTAGGTACACTCCAACCTATTGATGAACTAGGACAAATTGCTCGTGAACAGGGTGTGCTGTTTCATACCGATGCAGTTCAAGTAGCCGGACGGCTATCTATCGATGTTCAACGACTACCGGTGGATTTGCTGTCGATTTCCAGTCACAAAATTTATGGTCCGATGGGAGCAGGGGCACTGTATATCCGCCCTGGTGTAGAGTTAGTGCCCCTGATCTCCGGTGGTGGACAAGAATCCCGATTGCGGTCTGGAACCCAGGCGTTGCCAGTAATTGCTGGGTTTGGAATCGCGGCAGAACTAGCAGCAGCGCAAATGCTAACAGAGACACCTCGGTTAATTCGATTACGCGATCGCATGTTTGACCAACTCGCTGATACTCCCTATCTCATTGCCACTGGTTCTAGAGACTATCGCTTACCCCATCACGTTAGTTTCTGTTTGACTTCCCCTACTGGGGGGGTGACTGGCAAAACTATAGTGCGCCAGTTTAATCAGGCTGGTATTGGTATTAGTGCAGGTTCAGCTTGCCACAGTGGTAAACTGAGTCCAAGTCCGATATTGTTAGCAATGGGTTACAACGAGCCAGCTGCTTTGGCTGGAATTCGGTTGACCCTGGGGCGAGATACCACAGAAGCTGATGTAGATTGGACGGTGATGGTACTCAAGCAAATTTGGGAACGACTGATGCCACAACCAGAATTATCTAAGGTCTAACTTTGCTCAAAAAAGGCTCAATTGCTCCTATGGGTAGGGTGGATTGGCGCTCGATTAATGTGGCGAGACATTAGTTTTCCTTTTTCTTTTAAGCCATTAATATTAGAGTTTTTGATTAACACACAGACAGACTCATGAATGAACTTCCTTTGAGCTTAGAAGATGCGATCGCTCAAGCTAAACAAGCGACCAAAGCCGCCCTAGATGACGGTCAAACCAGGGTACAAGTGGAGTTGGTCTTTCCAGAAATTGCCCTCCAAGCCCAGTCAATTGCCCAGGAATTTATTCCTATCTTTGAGCAGTATGGCCCCGGACTGAAAATCTTCTTTCCTGATACCGGTGCTTCAGCCCTTGCCCTTCGTGACTGGGGAGAGGTACCGTTTAAAATTACTGATGTTGGTACCAGTCGCTCCCCAGCAGAAACTAGAATTGAAGATGATGACCAGGTTTTCTTGCTAGTGGGCCCGTCTGCCGTGGAAGTAGCCCAAGTGGAAAAGATTTGCAATTTGGCGGGGGATCGCCCCTGTGTGATCCTAAATCCTCAACTGGAAGATGTCTCTATTGTAGGGATTGGCTATGCCGCACGTCAGTTACGCGATCGCTTTCTGAAAACCCTAGAGTCTTGTTATTATCTGCGACCCTTTCCAGGGGGTGCTCTATGGCGTTGTTATCCTTCTATGTGGCAAGTATGGCTAGAAATAGATGATGAGTATCAGTTGGTGACTGAAGAACCTAGCAAACCGACAGCAGAGGCTCTTGATCAAATTATACTTAAGGCAAGTCTAGTTAACACGACTAGCCCAGAAGATGCTCAAAATATACCATCTGCCCAAAAAAAACAGTCGTTATTCTCAGGTATCCAGAAATTCTTAAATGCTCTGAGTCGTTGAACTCACAGTTGAGCTCAGGTCAGAAAAACGTTATCAAAAATCTACCTAGCGAGGCAAAAAAACCTCGTCTGTATAGAGCGGCGCGTGTTAAGCTACGTCTTGGCTAGTTAGTTGGATGAATGGCGGACAGGAACTTTGATACTTTGTTATCGTCTGTTGTTATCGTCTATAATGAATATAGTAGGGTAATCAAATTAAGAGCTAACCGCCACCTACTAGCTAAAATAGATAAAATTTTTTGGTATTTTTCCGGCGCGGAGGGGCATCTCGTGTCGTCAATAAAGCTTGCCGAGTATCCGTTACCGTTGGGTGGAGTTGGCAAGAAGCCTACACTGAAATCGTTCGCGGAGCGGCTGTGTAAGAGCAGAGTCAGTGTAGGATTATGTCACAACTATCATAGAGGGAAGCGGCGAACTTGCCAAGGCAAAAGGTGAAAAATGTGCGCGTAATGTGGAATTAATGCTTTCCGAATGTCTAACAACCTAGATGCTCAGCCACCAGCAGTAATCAAAGACGAATTTAACCTAGATAACTTCCTAGAAGATATACCTGATATAGAGGAAGTGGAAAAACCAACTACTGATATCATCCCATACCAGACCGATGATGCTGGAGAACCGAAAGTTGGCATGGAAGAACTAAATAGCTTAGCTGATATATTTGAAGGTCAGACCCCTGATTTGGATCAAACCTGGCAAGAAGAAGAAATTATCGCTCCAGATAACCAGCAGTTGTCTAGCCAATCAGACAATTCTATCACTACAGACGAACCACAGGATTTATCTGACCTGATTAAAGAACTTGATGAGTTGGACATTCCGGAGGCAGCAGAATCTACCGAGGAAGATTTACTCAGTTTGTTCGATGAGGAATTTCCAGAAGAAGCAGCCTTTGAGTTACTACAGTCAAGGGAGTCAACTCGAAAGGATAGTCAACCTAACCTTACTCCAAGCCTGACAGATAAAGACCTTGAAGAATTACTTTCTTTTGGGAGTAGTGAGGGGAGCCTAACTCAAAAAACTAACCCAGCGGACGAATTAAGTAGTTTATTTGATGATACCTTTTTTGAAGAAAATAGCTCAAGCTCGGAAAGTACTCCTCCCACCAAATTAGATAGTTATGGGATGGGCAAACAGCAGCCTATCCCACCAAGCACCCCACACCCGGACCCCACCCACACCGACCTGAATGAAGATTTAAATCTGGTCAATGACTTGGAGCTGATTCCAAATCACCCCCCTGCAAACCATGAACAGCCAGCAATTAATTCCCCATCAACCACAGGGTCTCCAAAGCCCACCTCGACTTCAGCTCGACCCAGTGAGGCGTCTACACCCACTCGTAGTCCAACTGTCAAAGGAAAAAATAGAAAATCCCATCCCATAAAATCAAACAAATTACCAGATTCATCACCAAAACCATTACCAACAACCCAAGATCAATGGCAGCAATTAGAGCAGCTGTTGGCAGAAGCTACCGCACATTACCAAAACGTTGATTTTGACAGTATAAAACCTCTGGATGTGACCTTACCCACTGCTGAGGTGGTATCAGAGCAGAAAAGAATATTTGATGAACTAGAACTCCTATTAAATGAAACTAGTAGCCCTGAACCTAACCACTCCCTAGACCAAGAAACCCCGAAAACCAATCAGGCGGATTCAGTAGAGGATGACTTTAAAGACCTCGAGGACTTGCTACAGCAGGCAAATCAAAGCATCTCTGCTATTCCAGGAGGGATGAATCAGGAGCTGTCTCGCCAAACAAGGCGTCCGAGGTCTAAGCTATTTGAACAAACCATGCGGGTACCGGTTAAACAACTGGACACCCTGAGCAATTTAGTGGGAGAACTGGTGGTTGGTCGCAATACCTTAGAGCAAGATCAAGAACGGCTGCGGCAATTCTTAGATAATTTATCCCATCAGGTATCGAGCCTCAACGATGTGGGTTTGAAAATGCGGGATTTGTATGAGCGAACCCTGCTGGAAAATTCCCTATTGTCTAGTAGTAAGATTTACCGAACTACAAGTATCCAAGAACGGGAACAAGGAAACCAGAATTCCTCGACCTTAGAAGAGTATCACCCCCTGGAAATGGACCGCTTTACAGGCTTCCATTTGCTATCCCAAGAGATCATTGAGCTGATTGTCCGGGTTAAGGAGTCGGCGTCTGACATTGAGTTTTTGGTGGATGAAACCGACCAAGTAACTCGTACCCTCAGACAGGTAACCAATCAACTCCAAGAAGGACTGACGCGATCGCGTATGGTGCCCTTTGCCCAAGCAGCAGACCGAATGCCCCGTGCAGTCAGGGAAATTTCCTTGCAGGAAGGCAAGGAAGCCGAGCTACACGTTGAGGGGCGGGAAACCTTGATTGATAAAATGATCTTGGAACACCTCTATGATCCTATGACCCACCTGGTCAACAATGCCATTACCCATGGAATTGAGCTACCAGAGGAACGGCTGGCTGCAGGGAAGCCTAGGGCGGGTAAAATCACCCTCGGGGCATTCTACCAGGGAAATCAGACGGTGATTTCCATCTCGGATAATGGGGGGGGCATTGATCCAGATCGAATTAGAGCTAAAGCCCTTGAAAAGAATCTCATTTCCCCAACTGAGGCAAAAACCCTGAGCGACTTGGAGTTGTTCAACTTTATCTTCCACCCTGGGTTCACCACTGCTGAGAAAGTCACTGACACCAAAGGTCGAGGGGTAGGCATGGATGTGGTGCGCACCTGCTTAAGTGAAATTCGGGGAACCATTACTATCGACTCTACTCTCGGGGAAGGAACCACCTTTACCATTCGCTTACCCCTGACCCTGAGTATTTGTAAAGCGCTCTGCTGTGTGAGCGATCGCGCCAGAATTGCTTTTCCCATGGATGGGGTCGAAGACATGCAGGATGTCTCCCCTGACTGCATTCAGACCAATTCTCAAGGTCAAGCCTTTCTTCAATGGCGGGACAGCCAGATCCCATTCAAACCCCTCTCAGAATTGCTGACCTACCATAGCCAACTCAGCCGGGCGAGCGTCTATGGCAGCCAAAGGGAAGACAACCTGATTTCTGTGGTGGTACTGCGCAGTACAGGTAACATGCTCGCCGTAGAGGTTGATCAGGTATTGGGGGAGCAAGAAATTGTTATTAAGCAAATCGAAGGCCCTGCACCCAAGCCAGTAGGCATTACCGGGGCGACCGTCTTAGGGGATGGTCGAGTAATGCCCATTGCTGACGTCCTAGAACTGATTGACCTTGCTATGGGTCGGATTCGTAAAGATGGTGGTGTTGCGATCTGGCAAAGGATGGAAACTCCGACTGCCAGCGGAGCCGAGGTCAATCTCATCAAATCTGATCCCATGGTGTTGATTGTGGATGATTCAATCACAGTCCGAGAACTGCTTTCTATGACCTTCAGTAAAGCTGGTTATCGGGTAGAACAAGCCCGTGATGGTCAAGAAGCCTGGGATAAACTCCGGTCTGGTTTGCCTTGCGAGATCGTATTCTGTGACATTGAAATGCCCAGAATGGATGGTTTAGAACTGCTATCTCGCCTTCAAAAAGACCCAGATTTGTGTGAAATACCCCTGGCCATGCTCACCTCTCGTGGTGCTGATCGACACCGGAAAGTAGCTGCTGATCTCGGTGCTAGAGGCTATTTTACCAAACCCTATCTAGAAGACGTGTTACTAGATGCTGCCCAACGAATCAGGCAAGGGGAAGTGTTGTTAGCTGGAAGTAATCAAGAATAGATAATGCCAGCTACCCGTTGGCATTAGTCATTGCTCAGCAATTCTCATTTTGGGAAATAGGTGTTCAAATTGTGGAAATGCCGATAGTGTATTAATATCATCTAGATCACTCAAGAGAGTTGAAGCGAGCCAAAGCACCAGAGTTGTTTAACACAATAGTCAGTTCTTTTCGCTCCTGTCTGAAATCTCTGCAAGACTTGCCCACGGGCAAAAACACTCGCTATGGAATGGAAGATGCCGGTTTAAGTGCCTTTGGTGTGTTCTTGACCCACACCCCATCATTTCTAGCTTACCAGCGCCAGATGGAAAAAAGCAAAGGGTGCAGCAACGCCCAAAGCCTGTTTGGAGTGCATCACATGCCTCTCGACAACCAAATTCGAAGTTTACTCCACCAAGTCTTACCTGAGTGTGTGTCACCAGTGTTTGAGTAAATTGTGCAAATGCTGGAAAACGAGGGGCATTTGAGGAAGTTTCCAGGATTTGCTGACACGCTGTTGATGCCACTTGATGGCAAGGAATATTTCAGCTGTGAGAAAATCCACTGTGCCCAATGTTCAACCGGAAAGAGCAAGTCAGGAAAAACGAACTCATAATATGCTATGGGAACCGATGTCACAATCAAGGTATCCAATGGTCATTGGCTCCAATAAACCCACTAAAACCGCCGCAAGCAGTCCATTATCCTTACCACTAAAGCCCGCCGGAGATAGTCAACAGCAACAGCCGCAAATGCTCGAACATTTTGAGAAGCTGTCAGACCCAATAGGTAAACAAGGGCTGCTTCATCCATTTATCAGTATTATCACGATTTCACTATTAGCTACCATGGTCGGTGCGAGGGGATGGGAAGATATTGAAACCTATGGAATCAGCCATTACCATTGGTTGTCTACCTTTTTACCATTGCCCAATGGAATTCCCTCGGCAGATACCTACAGGCGAGTGTTTGAACAAATATCCCCCAGTGTGTTTGATGATAGCTTCCAGAGCTGGTTAACTAGTTTAGTGACAGATAATGGGGCACAGGTGATTCCGATTGATGGCAAAAAAATCCAGGGTTCCTATGATCTAACCCTCGCACAATCAGCTTTGCATGTGGTTAGTGCGATCGCGAGTGAGCATCGGTTATTTCTAGGGCTTGTTAAAGTGGACGATAAAAGCAATGAGATTACAGCCATCAAGCGCCTTACTAGAATTATTGGATATCTCTGCATAATTACCATTGATGCCATGGGAACTCAGTATGAAATAGCCCATGATATCCGTGCTAAGGGTGGAGATTATGTTTTGGCGCTCAAAAAAAATCATCCCACTAAGTTTCACGCAGGTGAAGCAATGGGAAAGAAACTGCTGTTGCTAATGAGGCAAGAGGAGATTGAGTATAGCTATGATATTAGGGTAGAATCAGCACACCATCGTACTGAAAAGCGCGATTGTGTGGGCGGTAACTCTTGCCTCGTTAGACCAAGATTTATATAAGCAGTCCCACTGGTCTGGATTACAGACTATTGTGATGGTTATTCGCACCCGCGATCTGTGGAACAAAACTACTCGTGAGGTGATGTTTTACCTGACTTCTCTACCACCCCATGCTCAAAAGTTAGGCAAAGCTATCCGACAACACTGGTCCATTGAAAATCAACTTCATTGGGTATTAGATGTGACTTTTGGGGAGGATGGGAGCCGAATTCGTACAGGGCATACCCCACAGAATATGGCTTTACTCAAGCGCGCAAGGGTCTCAATTTACTCAATCTTGAAACAAGCTATAAACGTAACACTCGTCAAAAAGCTAAACGAGCCAGCATGGATACAAGGTATATGCTGAAGGTTTTGAAAGCTTCGATTCCCTTACAGTCGTGCCTTATCCGAGTCATAATTTTTCGCCGCTGTACCCTGTGTCACCCTCCCAGCAGAAAAATACTTTTGCAAGAGGTCTACTCTAAGTTAGGATGTTTTGAGAGATAAATGCTAGAGAATCTTTCTCTGATGAAAATTGTTGAAGTTTTCCTAGCATTTTATGTTTATTCCAACGGTTGTAAATATCAAAAAAATATCACAGATGCTCACCGCTTTCCTTTCTGGTACATGGCTTGGTTTTTCTTTACTAGTAGCAATTGGAGGACAAAATGCTTTCATATTAAAACAGGGCTTAAAGCAGGAGCATGTTTTTATCATTTGTTTAATTTGTGCTTTATCAGATGCTATTTTGATAGCTTTTGGTGTTTCTGAATTTCATGTAATCATAGAAGAAATACCTTGGATAGAAGAGATTGCAAGAGATTTTGGAGCAATCTTCCTTACAGGCTATGGTATACGTAGTTTCTGGTTAGCTGCTAAATCATCTGATTCTCTAATTCCATCTACTGACGATTCAACATCTCTTGCCATTGCTATTACAACTTGCCTTGCCTTCACATGGCTTAACCCTCATGTGTACTTAGATACAGTTGTGCTTGTGGGGTCAATATCCACCCATTATTCTACTGCAAGAATTCAATTTGCACTGGGAGCTATCTCGGCATCGTTCATATTCTTTTTCACCTTGGGTTATGGGTCAAGGATGCTGTCACCAATTTTCAGCAATCCAAGATCATGGAAAATTTTAGACATAGTAATCGGAGCTATTATGTTTATGATTGCAATAAGTTTGTTTTTGTGAGGAATAAGCTTACAGCGCTTGGAAATTCAGTTAGGTACAAAGTTCTGGATTTTTAGGGAGCAGGGAGCAGGGATTTCGGAGCAGTAAAACAATTCTGTGTAGCTGATAGTTATGCAAACTGCCGTATCGATCTTCAGTTGTTTTTATCCGACTTATTCAGCAGACCTTACTCAGGTAATTAATTGGGGAGCATGTCACAATTGCAGAACAAAAGTACTAAATCTCTAGCCCCTTCATGGGTTTAAGCTTGCTCTGATCATACATAGTTTATTTCTTCTGCAACTTGGACCTGCTCCCATTAATTCTGTGTAGGTGCTTACTACAAACGTATTAATGAGCGTGCACGGGCAAAACGTGGATCTTCAAGGCGAAATCCATCAGGGTTTGTTCCACGTTCCAATGCTAAGTAGTAGGTAAATAGTTGCAATGGCACAAGGCAAGTTATAGAGCAGAAGGGTTCTGGAACTTTAGGTACAGCAACCCAACTGGTTGCGTCAGTTTGCAGTGATTCCGCCGTTCCGTCGCTGATGACCAAGGAGGCAGCACCAATTTCTTGGATGAGTCCCACTAGCTCGATAACGCGCCCCTGTGCCGCCCCTGCTGGCGCAATCAAAACGAAGAGATCTTCTGCTTCAGCGCATTGAAATGGTCCATGCAGAATTGTCTCGATTGACATACCCTCAGCTTGCAAGTAGGAAGTTTCCTTAATTTTTAGTGCGATCTCATGAGCCGTGACAGCATTCGGACCACCACCAACTAACCAAATACGCCGTCGATTAACGTATTCGTGGGCAAGTAGTGCTATCTCATTCTCTGTTTCCAGTGCTGTGAGTAGTGCCTCAGGTAGTTCATGGTGCAGGAAGTTTTTCGTTAGAAAACTTGCCCCAGTGCGATGATAGCCGATACGTTCCGCAAGAGCAGATAGGACTGAAATCGCACCAATGTAACTGACAGTATGAGCTGATGACTTATCTTGTGCAACAGTAGTAAGGGTAATGTCGGTTTGCACAGCCTCATTAGCTCCACCCTCACCTGTAATAAACACTGTGTAACAACCTGCTTCACGGGCATGTTTGAGCGACTCAACTGTATAGAGTTTATTCCCACGATGACTAATACCAATGACGCAATCCCTTGGTGTAATGCGAAGTCCATAAAGCGCAAAGTCAAATGAGTGAACTGCCTGTGTGAACAGCTCTCCTCCATACAAACGCATTAGGTGTTCACCCACCTGAGCAGCATAATGTGAAGTGCCAATCCCAACTGTAAATAGCCGCTCGCAAGAGGCTATACGGGCAGCACACTGATCAATTAATCTTTCATTGCACCTAGCAGCATGGGCAAATGCTTGAGGTTGCGCAAGAATTGCCTCATATATATGAAAGGGATGTTTCACTCTTTGTTCAGTAGACATATTAATAGTTGTCCTCTCTATCGTGCAAGTTTTGCATTAATACAACTGGGCTTCGTTGCATAAAGAGTATGAGTTGAGTAGGATAATCTGTAGAGAGAAAAATAAAACTCCCCCCAGCCATGATATAAGCAACGGCCAAGATCCAATATAAGATTAGGAATTGGAGTGAGTACAACGCAACCCTCAAAAACCGAGGAAGTCTGACAATGGGAAAAACATGGTAAAACAGAAAGGACTATTCTGTTTGATATGGTGTCCAAATTAAAGAGGTCGCTTCAACTCTCGCGACCCAATCACTGCTGTGAAAATTAATAGTGGTTGTATTCCTATATTCAAATCATACTAAGGTTGAGTTTCTATGTGTTTATGCAGAACTTTGAAATATCTTTACCAAAGAAGCTTAGACAACAATTATACCCCGGTTGTTTCAGATAAGTATATGGCAGCGTACAATAACTATATAAAACCACCGAAACTTAGAGGGCATATTGTTGATCTAACTCATACATTAGGACCACAAACGCCCGTATTCCCAGGGGATAAACCTATGAGACTAGAGATAGCATCAACATATAGTGAGAATGGCTATCAAGATTATGAATTACATCTGAATGAGCATACTGGAACGCACTTAGACGCTCCCATTCATTTTATCAAAGATGGCATTGCTGTGCACGAGATTCCAGTTCATTGTCTGTGTGGACCCTTGGTGGTGTTAGATATTCGAGACCGTGTGCTACATAATCATGATGCTACAGTGATTCCGGACGATATCTTGCGTTGGGAAAAGAAGTATGGAAAGATCCCTAGCAATGCCATCATTATTATGAATAGTGGCTGGGGAAAGTACTTCGGAGATAATAATGCTTTTGTAAACATGGATAAACAAGGAATTCCTCATTTCCCTGGTTGGAGTAAAACGGCTGTAGAGTTTCTGTTGGAAGCAAGATCTGTGCTTGGCATCGGTGTTGATACTCTTAGCCTTGATCAAGGGGCTTCGGAGGATTTCCCAGTTCATAATACTTGGTTGTCGAATGGGCTTTGGGGATTAGAAAATGTGGCTAACCTTGACAACATTCCCCCTTCAGGAGCATTCCTTTTTGTTGGGGCATCTAAAGTTTATGGTGGAACTGGAAGCCCAGTGCGCTTAATAGCAGTCATTTGACAATCTCCGTCCTAAAAGAACGGGGATTCTTGGCTCTACTACTCGTCGTGGCTCTTTCAAACCGGAGTCAGAAAAAGTAGAGGACAAATTTCCCCAAGCGTTTAGATCATAGATCTAGGTTTCGGTGTGCCGGAGACGAAACCTTAGAAGATTGGAGCCTTAATAAAAAAGTTTTAACCAAAGGTGCGCTTTCCGTCGGCGAATTTAATTCGACGACTGTAAGCGCACCTTTATACTTTTTTATCTAAGTTTTTCATAGACGTTGTAGTCGTTAGACCAAATTACGGAATACGTATCTCATACATATTTTTTACGTTGTCTATTTATGATTAGATAGTACCTATCTGACAAAAAGTTTATTGCTTATGCTTTTATTCTATCACATAATCATGAAAAGCCGTCCTAGAAGGACGGGGCTAATGACCCAAACTTTTTGGTAACAGTTCCACTTTTATGACGTGAGTGCCCCTCTCACGTTCAGACAACTACAGGACTAAGCCGCTTCAGAATACCACCCAGAATATCTTGTGCTCGCAGTGACACAAGGCTGATCGAACCGGCATCCCCCAAACCATGTGAAGACTCACATAACCCATTCAAGTATATATCTGGTAAAGAAACTCCTTCTTTCATGGCAATACGGTAGTCCCGCTCCACCTTGAGATAATCGTCTGTCCAAACAAAATTATCTGCTACATCACGGAGTAGTTTTGGCAATCCTTCCTGGCCATTACGACCGATATCTAAGAACCCAGTTGCCAATATCATTAAATCACACGGGAGTTCATCTATATTGCCCTTATAAAGCTGTCGGATAAGGATAGATTTTTTTCCATTCGGGTTGATCTCGTCAACCACACAATTGCGATAAATCTTCAAACGTTCGCGATGGTTTATTTTGTCCTCATACCGTATTAAATACAAGGCATCAAGAATATCCTTATCTACTGAGGAGTAGTTAGTACGGCGAAGCTGTTTATCCAACTCTGCTCTCATTTGAGGTGGTAGCCCATGGTAGTAATCTACAAACTCAGGAAAGTATACTTCATCACTGAAACAGCTAGTATCCTTGAGGCAATATGAAAAAGAACGATGAACCGAATAGATCTGCTGATAGCCTTTGTTAATTAGATCCAAGATAATCTCCACAGCACTCTGTGAAGCTCCAAGCACAACAATAGGTGAGTCTTTATCATATTTTTTAATATGATGGAGGTAATTAACAAAATGAATAACGTTTGGACTATTTACTCCCTTGATTTTAGGAATATTAAGATTCCTACCCGTTCCCACTACTAAACACCGAGTTAAGAAGTTAGTACCTTGGTTATTTGTAAGTCGCCATAGGTATTGACCACTTATATAAGCGAGTTCAATTTTGGTCACAGAACTTCCATACACCACGTTCTGAAATTGACTTCCTGCCCAGACAATATAATCGTAGTAATCTTGTCTAAGGGGATGCGTAACTCCAAGGTTAAGGAAATCGAACAACCGACCACTCTGATGGAGATAATTGACAAAAGTATACTTGCTTCTAGGGTTGACTGGAGTAACCAAATCCCTCAAAGGGTTGTTTTGGATATTACTACCATTTAGTAACATTCCCTCATGCCAAGATACTTGTGTATTACGCTCTATAAAGAGCACTTTGCCTGGATAATTGCCTTCCTCCATAGCAATGGCAAGAGCAATATTAGATGGCCCAAAGCCGACTCCAATAACATCGTATATTATCTCTTCACCAGCAATTTTGGAAGTTCGTGTTGTATATGACAACATGGTACCAATTCCTCCCAATTATAGTTAGATAATTCAAACTTATCACGAATAGATTGTGTATACTTAGGGCAAAAAGGGTCAAGTCCCATTACTAGTAAAACAGGTACGAAGGGAAGTAAAGAATGATTGCCATGTTGGAGGGATTCTCGTAAAAAATCAATAATATTCAGAGCGCGTTGGGCTAAAATACTTGACGAATAATCCTTGAGATCTAGAGGCTTCGACAAGATAGAGATTATTTTCTCTATAGTCTTATTATTCTTGTAGTCATCTCCATTTTCCATACTAGTTAATTTAGCATTGAAAACTTCTACAATATCATTAATTTTTCGGGCAATTTCAGATACTGTCTTTTCAAAGGCTATAAGGGAAAAGTTTGCTTCTTGAAATTCAGGGCCATGCAACGCAAGGAACAAGCGAATAATATCTGCCTCGTAATCCTTCACCAAATCTCGTGCCCAAATGAGATTACCTTTACTGGTTGAGAATTTAGAAGAGCCAAGATAATAAAATTGGTTAGTGATAAATCCACGTGGCAAAGGCCAATCGAACCCACATTTTTGTGCGGCTATCCCTAAGGCGAAATGGACGAAAACATAAAAATAAGAATTATCGAAACCAAGAAACTGGACATATTCATCTTTGTTACTTAGTTGACCTGCTGATTTTTTGAGAAAGTAAATGTGACCAGGATACATCTCTGCCCAAACATTTAGTTTCTGATCAGAAAGAGCAAAATCTATACTAATCCCCCGATTCATTTTATAGGATAGTGGAAAAGGGGTCATAGGTTGATCTAGAAGAGAAGAAATGAGGTGCTTTAGCGCGGGGCGGTGTGTTTCCATCCCAAGCAAATATTGTTCTAGCTCAGAACGGAATTCCTCAAGTTTGAGGACAAGCCTTGGTTCCTTCAAAATCTCTAAGCCAGGATATTGCACTTCAAGAAGATCAATTGCAGAGTTAGGATGTCCACAGGATTCACAAATACCACTACATGTATAACTCAAGCAATTGGGACAGAAACCAGAGATAAATGATTCGATCGGGTAAGTATCCGTCTTCTTATCATAGAAGACCTGCATTTCAGCTACTTCAACAAGGCCAGATGAGTATAACCGTTCAAAGAAAGCCTGAACAAATTCGCGATAGCTCGCATCCTGATTCCCAAAGTGATCGATAGCAATATCATAACTTGAGAGTGAATCACGGATTTCAGTACGAGACTGGTTGATCAAAGATGTAACCTCTATTCCCAATCGCCTAGCTGTCGTATCCACATAGGATTGGTTGTCATCAGTGCTGACAACATAGTGCGCTTGCTGTCCATGTTGTCTGATATACCGTTTGAAGATATCTGCAGCTAGATACGGACCAGACAGGTGGCCAACATGTAGATCCCCATTGGGAGTAGGTGGTGGTGCAATAATAAGAATCATTTCTGAGATAGGTCTCCTTGCTGGGAATTTATAGCATTAGTCTGATTATCTATATAGGTTTTAATTTGTTCTCGCGCCTCTGGCGAGTCCCAGAAGATGGTAATAAAAGTTAGTGGATCCTGATTTGACAGGTTCTGAAACCTATGGGTTTGTTCTCTGGGAATGAAAACAACATCCCCAGCTTCAAGATCTTCTTCTTCTGCCTCAATGTACATCCTTCCCTTCCCTGCCAATACGATAAAAGTTTCTAGCTCATCATGCTTATGGGGGGTTGTACACTCACCGGGTCGCACAGAAGCAATTGCGGATCCCCAGTAGAGAGGGTTAGATAAATCCTGGGAAGGATAAAGTCGCCGTAAATCGCAACCATATTCATACTTACTTAAGGCTTCGATCTTACGTTGAATATACATAAGCTATCTGACTCCTTTAAAAAAAAACTTGTTAGTGACTTCTGTACAAAACGGATTATCATAAACCGACAAGATGTAATGCTTCCTGTGCAAAAGCTTGGCTACACTTTGCGAGGTTTCCATTTCCTCCTGTGATTGTTATATAATTCCCTTTTCGCTCTACAAATGGCTTACCATTACTCGTAAGTGAAAGGGCACATGGCTTGACTGACAAAAGTTTGTGGGATCCACCCATAAATTCCTCTATATACAGCAATGCTTCCTGTAAATAACTGTACTCAGTATATCCCCCTTGGAACCACCATATCAACTTATCTATGCTAGCTAACTCTTCATAATGTAATTCTGTAAATCCGAACTTTGAGATAGCTGTATTCTCTAATTTTTGATACTGGAAAAAGCCGTAGGCATTCTGAAAGACATTTTGCTTTGGGGATGAATCGATAAAGCAAAAGCTACCTTCTTCTACATCTAATGGAGCAGTGGTGTAAATAAGAACTTTTCCTACAATGGTGATTTTACCTTGTTTGAAAGCTTCTTCCGAAAACGCTCCCCGGGTGTCAATAACAATGTCTGTGCTAGCGCTTTGACCAGTTAATGGAATAAGCTGATATACCTCTCTATCCTGTGTAACAGAGGTTACTGCCGTTGGATAAATATTTATGCTACGCCTTATTGAACGCCTATTCATGGCTTTAATATATCTCTTTGGGTCAAGGAAGCCTCCTTCTATATCTTCAGCATTGAAGAGTGGTCGTACCCTTGCTGAATGTTGCTCATCAATAGGCTGAAGGCTGGCATACAACAAGGCATCTTGGTTATCTTTACGATTATAATATACAGGAAGGTCGTAGAAGACTTTCATTTCTACTTCCTTTTCCAAAGCTCTAATTTCCTGAAGATTACGGATTGCCAGATCTTCCCAGTAGTGGTCATCATGATAAGTTCTAACAAGCCTTGAATCATCCTCATGGCTTGAGAAATAGCGACCTGCTGTACCATAGTTTGCGCCATATCCCACAACACTAGAATGATCTTTTGAAATCTCGTCTAAAATAGCAGATCCTAGCAAGCCATTCCCAATAACCGCAAAGTTAAAATGCATATCATCTATCCATATATTGCCCTAAAAATTAGCCTCCATGAATACAAATCTTGATTTACCAACTATGAGTTAAGCGGCTATGAGCTTTTGCCCGAGCACTTAAACTAAGAATGCGAAGCAGACCTTCTGAGTCAAGATGGCTAAAACTTCCAATGTTCTCCATAGAAGTTGTTTCTTTTGTATAAATACTGTGTGGTACATCTTCAGCAGAGACAAATGTTACATGTCCTTTGTAAATATCTACTGTAATCGTACCTGTAGCTAAATTTGTTACGGGCTCAATAGCTCGAAAACCCATTTGCGAAGGGAGGTCAAAACCTAAACCATAGTAAATGTTTTCTCCAAGTTGTGAAGCCATCTGATCGAACATCTTTTGGGATGCTCGATCAAGAATTAGTTGGAGGAGAAATCTGTAACATTTGCTAAGAATATCTATACCAGGCTGTTCATAAACTCCTCTAGATTTTAGCCCTACAATTCGATTCTCAACAACGTGAACTCCAATTCCAACCCCGTTTCGACCTCCTATTTGATTAGCCAACTTAAACCCATCAAGTAAAGACACTTGATTTTCGTTAATTGCGACTGGCCTTCCTTGCTCAAAACGAACAACAAACCTTTCAACCTTATCAGGTGCATTTTTTGGATAAACTCCCATAGTAGGAGTAACAAAATCTGAAGGTGTCTTTAAGTCTTCAAGCTTACCTCCTTCATAGGTGATACCCAATAAATTTGCGTCTGTTGAGTACGGAGTATCTTTAGTTGCTCGAATTGGAAGCCCATGAGCCTGGCAGAAGTCAATCATTTCGGCACGACCTTGAAATTTATCCAAATAGATCGGATCGCGCCAAGGAGCATATAACTTCACTTCTGGATTGAGCATGTGAGCCATAACTTGGAAACGAATTTGATCATTGCCACGCCCTGTAGATCCATGGGCAAGAATTGAGAGTTTATGTTGAGTCATTGCTTCAAGGATACCCTTAACAATGATGTGGCGTGCAATTCCTGTTATATTCCAATATCCACCTTCATAAAAGGCTTGAGCTTGAATGAGTTTCAGCCCTGCTTCAGCAAAGTGGTCTTGTAAATGAAGGAAATGATGGCTATATGCACCGGATTTTCTTATGCGATCTCCAATATGAGAAATATCTTTCTCATCTGGTTGGCCAAGATCGGCTGTAAAACAAATAGCTTTCACTCCTCTATCAGTAAGCCAACGAGTAATCGTACAACTATCGAGCCCACCTGATACAGCAAAGGCAATTGGTTCTCCAATTTCAGCAATTTCCAGTACTGTATTAATATCTTTCATTTTAGTTTTTTATTCCTGTTTTTACTTCCTTTATAAGAGGATGCAATTAATCCAATTTCTCAGAGGATCATTGGAAAGCCAAAGTTATTACCTTAAACTAATCAAGCTATCTCTAGGATATGTCTCTATAGCCCCTATGATCAGGCCATACTAAAAAAATAGTAAAGTAACATTTATGACTTTCCAAATAGTTTATTACAAAGGTATTTATGCAGATAATTTGATTTTAGGAAACAATCATATTTGATTCCTATCAGTTAATTACCACAATCTGCTCATTGCTTTAACTATTATCTCACAACCTTGGCGGAGGTCATGGATATCAATAGTTAATGGCGGTAACAATTTTATAACACTACTGTTCCTTCCGCAGACCTCAACAACTAAACCATTTTCAAAGCAAAGCTGTGAAACTCTTTTAGATACTTCAGGACTACTGTGACTTGACATATCAATTCCCCAAATCATACCAGCTCCACGCACTTCAACTCCTTCAAACTTTTCTAAAATTTCAGATTGCATAAAATTGGATAGAAAAGATTCTTTTTCTCTTAACTTAATTTCTAAACTCTTTCCTCCCCAATAGTGGTCGAAAGCGGCACTTGCCCCAACAAAAGCGAGCTGGTTTCCTCTAAATGTTCCATTGTGTTCGCCAGGCTCCCAAATATCGATATCCCTCCTCATTAGGACTACTGATAACGGTAAACCATACCCACTTAAGGATTTAGAGAGCGTAACAATATCTGGTGTAATATTAGCTCTTTCAAAGGAAAAGAAATAGCCTGTGCGACCACAACCTGCTTGTATATCATCGCAAATCAGCAGAATATCATGTCGCTCACACAAACTCTTCAAGCTCTCTAGCCAATCAATAGAAGCTACATAGACACCTCCCTCTGCCTGAACTGTTTCAACAATTATTGCTGCTGGCAGTTCAATGCCTGAAGAAGGATCTGTTAAGATTCGATCTATATAGCCAAGGGAATCAAAATTCCCATATGGACTACTTTCATAAGGAATAAATGTAACATTAGTCAAAGGCAAGCCAGCTGCTTTCCTAAATTTTTGATTCCCTGTCACAGCAAGGCTTCCTAAAGATACACCATGAAAGCCTCCCATGAAGGAGAAAATACCTTCCCGACCTGTAACTTTTCGAGCTAACTTAAGAGCAGCTTCAATGGCGTTAGTTCCTGTTGGACCAGGAAATTGGATCTTGTAGTCCAACTCCCTTACATTCAGAATATTTGAAAACTTATGGAGAAATTCTTTTTTTGCACTAGAATACATATCTAGGCCATGGATAAGACCATCCTGGGATATATATTGAGATATTTTATCCTTAATAAAAGGATTGTTATGCCCATAATTAAGAGTTCCTGCACCTGCGAAGAAATCAATTAATTCTTCTCCAGACTCAAGATAAAGTTTTGAGCCCTTAGAGCGACTAAAAACAGCAGGGAAACTTCTACAGTACGATCTAACGTTAGACTCGTAACGATTAAATATTTCATCAATAGGATGATCAGGGCTTAAATAGTCCGTTAATATTGATTTTCTCTCTGGATCTTGAATTGCTTTCTGTGAATTCATGGCTAATTATATCCGTAATAGTAGTATTGGATACAGAAATTTTAGGTCTACATTCATATCATAAAACTAAATTAGTTTCTAGATTCTTTTAATTTACAAAAATTAAAGGTTTAATTTATAAAAATGAATTTTATTGATTTAGCAAACTTAGAGACTGTTTGAAAAGTATGGATTATCACCTCAAAGATGATCACCTCAAAGTGGTCTAGATTACCTAGACTTATCCATCAAAGTCCCTATTTTTCACTTGGCTCTAAGAGTGAATCAGCGTAACCTTTCAGACTTTTCAAACAGCTTCTTACAGTTAACCAATTAGCTAGTCTGGATTAGCAACTTAAAACTAATCATCCCCTAGAAGGCTTGCTAATAAAGCCTGTTGAATATGCATTCGGTTTTCTGCTTCTTGCCAAACTCGAGATCTAGAGCCTTCAATAACCTCTTCCGTAATTTCCTCCCCTCGCCGAGCTGGTAAGCAGTGCATCACAATAGTTTCTGACCCTACATTGCTCAATAATTCATCATTTACTTGATAAGGCTCAAATAATGGAAGACGCATGTCTCCAGAGTCGTCTTGACCCATACTAGCCCACATATCTGTATAGATGATCTGTGCATCTTGTATTGCTAATTTGGGATCGTGGAGAAGCTGCACTTCAGTTCGGCCTTGAGCAATTGCCTTAGCTTTCTCTAGAACTGTAAGATTTGGTTGATACTCTTGAGGCGTAGCAACTCTAACATTCATGCCTACTAGGGCACAGGCAAGCAAAAGTGAATGGGAGATATTGTTGCCATCGCCTAAGTAAGTTAGTGTGAGATCAGAAAAAGACCCGAAGCATTCTTGAATTGTGAGGAGATCAGCCAGTACTTGACAAGGGTGTTCAAAATCACTCAAAGCATTAATAACTGGAATGTTGGCATAGCGGGCGTACTCTTCTAAGTGCTCCTGGCCAAATGTACGAATTGCTAGCACGTCAAGGTACTTGCTCAAAACTCTTGCCATATCTGATAAAGGTTCTCCTCGAGACTCTTGGGTTAGTGCAGGATTAAGATCTAGAACCTTCCCTCCAAGTCGAGACATTGCTGCCCAGAAACTAACCCGAGTTCGCGTAGAAGGCTTGTAAAACAACAAGCCCAAAAGTTTATTCGATTGAATGTTAACTTGACCACTTTTCATTTTCCTTGCTAGATCTAAAAGCTGAAGAATTTCTTCAGCTTTTAGATCTGACAGACTAAGTAAGTCTCGCCCTTTTAAAAAACCTATTTCCATTATTATCGCTTTCCGTTCACTGAATTGAATTTTTGCAGTATTTGACCTTTATGATTATATAGCTTCTAGCAAAATTAAAAACTATTTTTTGATCACGGTAACAGGGAAAGACTTCCAGGCCATTAATTACCATTAAAAGATCTTTTGGAGTCGTCTTGATGATTGAGGTTAAGCGCAGCATAGTAACTACGCTGCTGGTCGTCCATGCCAAAGGAAATAACTACTGCCTTTTGAGTAACGGTGATCACATACTTTTAAGTATTGTTACTGTAGGTTTTGGTGAACTGATCACTAATACTCATAATTTGCTGATTGTAGTTTAAATAACTACATAGTTTGCTATGCCATGGATATCCTCCACTAATTCGAGATAAATTTGACTAGCCGATATGCTTGTCTGCTGTGCATTAGGAATATTGAGGGATTACAGTGTATCCCACTTTACTGTTGATTACATCGACTTAGTGATTTCGTAGTTGTATTAACTCTTAGAGAAGAATATCACATAATTATGCACAGTATTATGCACAGTTAATAAAAGTTATCAATAATCTTAATTAAAAATAAAGGCCATAAAAATTGATCAAAAATGTGATATTTAAGCCATTACGCAGGTTTGTCAGACCAGTAGATATAGGAGTTTTAAATGATTCGTGAAATATAGGCACTGGTTCCGTTAAGCGGGTGGTTGAAAGTCTTGCTATATCTGAATTAGGAGGGATAATAGGTAAGATTTGACCTGTCACGACTTAGAGGTGAGCAATGGAGTTATTATCCCAAAATTGTCCGTTGTGTGGTAGTCCACAAGTTAAACCCCACGACCGCTATGAGACCCAAAACGGCACAGGAACCATCTACCATTGCTTTGAGTGCGATACGTACTGAGCGTGAGACCTTCGCCACCCCCATAGCAGGACTGCGCACCCCCTTAAGTCGCATGATCGAGATTCTCAAAGCCAGAAGTGAAGGGATGGGTCTCAATGCTGACGGGGTGACAAACAGCCTTAAAAGCCTTACTGGGTGTGGGGTGACCGGGTGCAAGGGTGTCGGGTTTAGATCAGGAGCTTGAAACGTTGGTAGGGACGCTTGAATCAGGTTGGGGACGGAATGAAATTGCACCGGGTAACTCGAAATTCCCTTCTATTTTCCCCACACCCCACACCCTACACCCCACACCCCGTTTACTTTTTAGCCTTTTTGTCACCCCCTCAGCTATAATACAGTAGTCAGTTTGGTTAGGGCAGCTTCTCAAAAAGGACAAATGATTCATAATGCCAGTGTGCAGAATATTGAAACAGCCTCGCAATTAAACCCTTAAAAATAGGGATAAATCGGTATTTAATACCACAAAATGGACATTGACATTTACTTAGCGCTAGAGTATAATTGAAGTGTAGAATCCAGCTCTAACGATGCCAAGAAAAGAAGGAGTAACAAAAAGGATATCGACTCAAGTCGTCCCTGTGGCAGGGATGACAAAGTCGGTTGAACTTGAATTGCTGCAGGTAATGAAAAAGCTGGGTATCGTCAGGGCTGAGTCCTACAACAAGCTGGGAAGTATTAACCATTGGGGACTAGATTGGAAAAAGGCGTACCCAGAAGTAAGGAGTTTTAGGACTCCCGAATCCCTGGGACTACCTTCAAAACTAATGGAATGGACGGTCAGTGATGTAGCGAAAGCAATCACAGCCCAACAAGCAGCTTGCACTGAGGCCGTTGTCAAAAGGATTTACAAAAGGTTCTCTGGTACATACAACCAAAAGAGAAGAAAAGAGCTTTGTAGACAGCTCAAAACTTTAGCTTTCCTAGAAAATCCTTTACTACACAGGTTTGTCAGGAAGGAATACCAACGTGGGCATTCTTGGGTTAAGAACCAAATAGTCTATCAACAGGGAGGTTATACCTGTAAGCAACTTTCTCGCAACACTTATCAGTTAGAGTTAGCTGGGTTGAGAAGAGGAAAAAGGAACAAGGTAATCGGTAAGAATTCAGGTCATTGGAATCAGGGAAGGATAAGAAACCGTTGTTGGGGAAACGGTAGCCTCAAGAGCTTGTCGGAAAAATTCCACAGCCGAACGACCCTGGACACGGCAGGTTTGGATGACGC
>NZ_JAAHHE010000839.1:0-1539 GCF_010692525.1 Moorena sp. SIO3B2 | reverse complement strand
ATTGTCCTATTTCCGTGCATTGCTATCTCCTTAGCCGTGGGGATGGTAATTAATGAAATCTTTATTAGTAACCCCACCAGACTTAAACTAAACCTCCGCATTGCCAAAATTCCGATCCTGATTGCTGCTGGCTTAGGAATTATCATCGGTTTAATTTCTGGACTGATTTACCAAATCCTGTTACTATCTCCTATGCCAGGAATTATAATTAGACTCCTAAGTTGGCTCTTAATAGGGAGCTCAGTAGGCTTGGCAGAGGGACTTACTTGGTGGTGGCGCAGTGTGGAAGCAGGGGATCCCAAACGCTTCCAACAACGGTTAAAAACTAGCATGATGGCTGCTAGTGGTGCAGCGTTAGTTGCTGCTCTACTGTTTGAATCCATCCGCCCACTGTTGAGTGAGATCGAAAACAGAGGTTTTGAAGACCCTCTAGGATTCTCCATTCTAGGCTTGGTGCTCGGTTTAGTGTTTAGCATTACCAATTCACCAAGTTATATGGCAGCACTGAGAGCGGGTGGTGGTTTTGAATACAGGGGAGATAACTATGAAGATATTGAGCCAGGGGTGACCACCGTCAATAATCCTTTTCCCTATATCAATAAGTCTCTACTAAAATTTGTCAGTAAAAGTAAAGCCTATGAAATCGAAGAGGGGTTGTCAATTCAATTACCTGCTACTGGCACGATTAGAATTGGCTCTGCTGTCAAACAGACAAACCATAAAGGAGGCTCTGATATTTATCTGCCTGGATTGCCACTCCATGTAGCAGACATAGTCGTGATGCAGCGCCAAGCTATCTTATCTCCAAATCCCCAACATTTCCATACTATCGAAATTAACGGTAAACCCTTGAAAAATCGCGACGATATTATTTTGAAACATAACCATGTCTTGACCTTTAACAGCCTTTATCCAGGAGGTAAAAATGAAGAAAAAATCTATCGCTTTGTCTACTACAATCGTTTCTTTGACCCGCAAGCTTAGTTTACTAATATTGTGTGCCGGTTGCCTTACTTATCCTAGTGGAGTACAGGCACAAGAAGCAAAAATTCTTAATGCCACCGTTGACGATGAACAGGTCAAAATTCGCATCCAAGTCAAAAATAAATATGACCAACCTGTCACCAATCTCACTGATGAAAATTTCCAGGTCTATGTAAATAATGATCAAGTTACCTTTAAGCCCAAGCATTGGAAAAATCCCACAGAAGCTGAGCAGCCTTCGGCCTGGATTGTCTTCTTACTAGACATGAGTGGCAGTATGGCAAATCCGGATAAACCAGGCTCTAGCCAAAGCAAACTGGAGGGAGCCACTGCAGCGATTCGGGAATTTATCAACAAGACAGCAGATCGCAGTAGTGATACTCAAGTGGCAATTGTTCCCTTTGGTGAACCCCATCCCCAATATTGTCCAGATGGCGGCTATCCTGTTAATCAAGCCACACTCAATAAATTTTTTCCTGTAGGAGACCCAGATCTCCAAAACTATCTTGATGAGCTTGCCAGTAAAAGACCCTGTGCTGCCACTAATGTCTACGA
>NZ_JAAHHE010000838.1:0-1551 GCF_010692525.1 Moorena sp. SIO3B2 | reverse complement strand
ACATTAGGATTACCAACTGAGGCAGCAGTAGAAGCAATGTTGATAATGCGACCCCACTTGCGTTCGATCATTCCTGGTAAACAAAACTTGATCGTACGATAAATACCATTGAGATTAACATCAATAATACGATACCAGTCTTGATCAGGATGCTCGCATATTTTATGCAGGTAGGTTATTCCAGCAGCATTAACCAGAATATCGACTTTACCAAAAGTTTTGAATACATTATTGCAAAAAGTCTCAACTGAATCACTAGAAGAGACATCTAGGGTCATTGCTAAAGCCTTAACCCCCTTTGCCTCAATTTCTGTTTGGCAAGAACTTTTCTCAGCGGAGCGGGAGCCAATGGCTACGTTAGCCCCAATTTCTGCTAAAGCAAGAGCGACGGCTTTACCTATACCCGATGTACCGCCGGTTACTATTGCTACGCGACCTTGTAAAAATTTTTCTTTATTCATATTGCTATCCCATTAAATTGCGAAATGATAAAGCTCTTCATAAACTTTCTGCGCTCCCTCAAGCATCCCGAAATCTTCAGGACGAATTTGCACTTTTTTTTGAGTTGGTGGCACAATCCAACTGCTACCGTCTAGAGTTTTATACCATTTAGCTCGACTCTCCATTTCATCAGGCTGACATTCCCTCCATTTATCCTCATTAAAACTCAACATTTGGGGGTCAAACTTAACTCCTATGCGTTGGCAATATTCGGTCAAAACTTTTTGGGTATGGCGACGGAAGGAATTAGCTTCAACAAGGATTGGTTTCTGTTTTAATTGCTTAGTTACTATTTGCCACATTTGTTTCAAGGCATCAAAACCAAACTCTTCATTTGTAGGAGACTCATTTACCCGATACCAGGAAGCCATTACCTGCTGAGGATGACGCACAATGAAAGTATTGATCGCAGAAGCGAGAAAATCCTGAGGGATGTATGGCAGTCCTTGGTAAGCCATCTCTTTCATAAAAACTAGAGGAGCTGCCTCCGCCTTTGATTTTATTTCTTCAAGTACCTGAGTAGGTTGGTAATCTTGGCGCTGTTCACAATCGCCAAAGCGATTGGAACGCCGCCATTTGCTGAAGTAATAAACATCAAGGAATGGTTCATCAATGATTGCTGTATCTGGGCGTTGTGAAAAAGTTCTCTCGAAGGCGGTTGATACAGATCTAGGTGTAGCCCATAATACCACAATTTTGGGTTTATTTACCAAATTGTTAAGGTTTTGATAGTTCATCAAAAAAAAAAACGCTTTCCCTACTATTTTTAGATGATTTATTGTTGATATCACGCTCCTAACAAACCTTGTACACCCAAACTTTTAAATAAACACCAGTGTCTTTCTTTTGATGGGTAATAAATTTCTCTGTCGCTGTAACCATTTCCCATTGACCAGACCCCTCTAGGGCAGTTAGCTTTGGTTTGAACTCGTTACTCTCAGACAGATCGGTAGGCATACTAACAACAATGTATCCCCCTGGCTTGGTAATACGAATCAGTTCGTCAAATGCGTTACTTTTGACATGTCCATAGGTAAAAACCCCAACACT
>NZ_JAAHHE010000837.1:0-1552 GCF_010692525.1 Moorena sp. SIO3B2 | reverse complement strand
CCTCCTTATTTTCGAGCGGGCAGGATGCCCACTCTACTCCTATTGATTCCAAGATTCAGCAATGCCAATGCCAAAGGTGGTGCGTTACGGGGCGGATGCTGTTGGCGAAATATTTCGCGAACTTACCTTGAAGCCCGATCAGCCCTCACCCCCAGCCCCTCTCCCAACCTTGGGAGAGGGGAGCAGATTACGGCAGAATAAGGGTTTCACGAATTCGCCAGCAGCGTCCGCCCCTAAGGCACCCTAGGTACTCTCTTCTTGATCCATGGGCAGACCTATATCAAAAAAAAGGACAAACTTGGCATTAGGCATCAGAGGTTTCAGAGCCTGCAAATAGCTCTCGCCATCAGAACGGTTGCGGAACCGAGCGAATACTACTGGTTGCCTCCGTGGTGATAGGCGAATCATAACCCATGGGTATAGGCATGGACGATAAGACATAATATGAAGTTATCTCCTTTAAGGGGAACCCAGAGCCAGCCTTGAGCCTACGAAAATCCCTAGGCTGGCTCTTCCCGTGGATTTTATGTCCACAATTTGATTGTAGCACAAAAAATATTATATTATAGCATATTTTTTTAATTTTTGTAACAAATTCTTGAGGTAGTCGGGAGCTTCGACTTCCGACTCCCAATCCCGACTCCCTAAAACCTTGCACCTCACCGATTGATAAAGTTGGTACTATACCATAAAATAGTAATCTCGACTAGACGGTGGCAGTAATTTACATAGGCGATCGCAATACCGGCAAGACAGCCTTAGCCATTGAGTTAACTAACTCTAAATTTGACTATGTCCATATTCCCAACCAGAGTTACGACAACCTGAAGGCACTCTTCTTTGATGAAACAGAAGACAAATTTCGACCCACACCAGTTGATCCCACCAATGTCTATAGCACTCGTTACCTTGAGGTAGAAGTAAAGTTACCGGCTGGTCGCAAGACCATCTCTATAGACTGGATCGATACTCCGGGGGAAGTCTGGCGCAAATCCTGGCAGCTGGATAATCCCCAACAATGGCAGCAGGTATTGGCAGCAGTAAAGCAGAGCGAGGGGATTTTGCTAGTCTTGCCACCCTATCGGGAGATGCTATCACCCCAGGCTCCGGTAGACTTCTCGGAATTTCCTACTCAACAACAGTGGTGTAATAGATTTCAACGGTGGGTAGATTTTTTTCATAATGATTGCCCCAAGGTACGACATATTGTGATTTGCTTAAACAAAGCCGATCTATTTTGCGATTTAGAGCAAGAAGCCTTTCAGCTTGCCTATGATCCACTGCGTTCTCGGAAAAACTGGTATCAACGTAATAGCTATGTTTCCCAGCGCTACTTTCGACCAGTGCAACGTCAACTAGTAGCCATGACTAAACCTCCTGCGGGGGTGCCTGTGCGTTGTTTTATTACCAGTATTTATAATCGTGCTCTGTTAGAACTACCCTGGATTTATTTAGCCAGCTTTCTTGCTAGTTAGGAGGTAAGCTATCAGTTATCAGCTATCAGCTATCAGCTATCAGCTATCAGCTATCAGCTATCAGCTATCAGCTTCAG
>NZ_JAAHHE010000836.1:0-1554 GCF_010692525.1 Moorena sp. SIO3B2 | reverse complement strand
AGCAAGGCACCGGCTCTGGGTTTATCCTCAGCTCCGATGGACGCTTGATTACCAATGCCCACGTTGTAGAAGGCACAGAGGAAGTTAAAGTCACCCTAAAAGACGGTCGCAGCTTTGACGGTCAAGTCGTGGGCACTGACCCAGTCACCGATGTAGCGGTAGTCAAAATTGAAGCCACGGACTTGCCCACAGTCAACTTGGGTAAAGCTGAGAATTTGACCCCAGGAGAATGGGCGATCGCTATTGGTAATCCCCTCGGTTTAGATAATACTGTAACGGTCGGTATCATCAGTGCCTTAGGGCGCTCCAGTTCCCAGGTCGGGGTTCCTGAAAAACGGGTCAGCTTTATCCAAACTGATGCCGCCATTAACCCTGGTAATTCTGGTGGTCCGTTGTTGAATGCCACTGGTGAAGTAGTTGGGATTAACACCGCTATTCGAGCCAATGCCCAAGGCTTAGGGTTTGCTATCCCCGTGGAAACTGCGGAACGGATTGCCAATCAACTATTTTCTAAAGGTAAAGTTGAGCATCCTTACCTAGGCATTCAGATGGTGACCTTGACCCCAGAGTTGAGAGAAAAAATTAATCAAGACCAAGACTTTGACCTGAAAGTCACTCAAGATCATGGGGTTTTAATCGTCCGGGTTGTCCCAGGCTCCCCCGCCCAGAGAGCTGGTTTTAAATCAGGAGATATCATTAAAACCGTTGCGTCGAAACCAGTTAAAAATGCCACTGAGGTTCAGCAGGGTGTGGAAGCCTCTGAAGTTGGCTCCCAGTTAGAGGTGGAAGTGCTTCGTAACGGTAAGACCAAACTAATCGTGGTGCGACCAGGGGCGTTTCCCATGGAAAATTGAAGATAATAGAGGGAGTAGGGAATCGGAACCCACCCCTAACCCCTCCCAGGAGGGGAACGGGAATCGGAACCCACCCCTAACCCCTCCCAGGAGGGGAACGGGAATCGGAACCCACCCCTAACCCCTCCCAGGAGGGGAACGGGAATCGGGAGTCGGGAGTTCGTATTTCGTAGGGTGGGTTAGGCGCGGCCAGGATTTTCAGGGATGACCAATCAGTGTTGCTGCGCGCCGTAACCCACCGTATTCAAATTTAGATCGCAAGTGTGGGCAGTAACTAGGTGGGCAGTAGCTAGCTAAAGGATTAGCAAGCTGAGTTAATCGGTCTGTGTAGTGCCCACCCTACATCTACATCTCTTCACGACTCCCGACTCCCGACTCCCGACTCCCCACTTCCTCTGCTTGTAAAAAATCAACAAACTGTCGTGCTGTTCTACCAGAGAAACCATTGGCTCGGATCGCCCACTGTAAGGCACGACGTCTGATTTCACTAGGCTCAAGGGGGATTTGGGCTAGGGTAGCTAGATGTTGGACAATCTTCAAGTAGGTTTTCTGGTCAGCTTTCTCAAAGGTTAAGGTTAAGCCAAAGCGATCGCTAAACGAAAGTTTCTCGTGAACCGTATCCCAACCATGAACCTCTTCATTGCTAGGACGGGGACGGTCTTCAAAGAATTCTCGAATCAAGTGTCGTCGATTAGAGGTC
>NZ_JAAHHE010000835.1:0-1556 GCF_010692525.1 Moorena sp. SIO3B2 | reverse complement strand
AATCCCTAAACCAAAAACTCGCTGTAAGTCCCTTTGGGCTTTCTTCCGGTTAAATACAGTACCGGATTTTAACTCCACCTCCCGGGTAATAATAAAGGGGCGAGTATTACCCCCAACCGGTTCCTCCCGGTCAGTCATTGATGGAAGTGGGTTGCCATTTTCATCTACAATCGGGTTACCATCTTCATCGAGAAAACGCACCTTAACAGCTTCAATCACCCCTTCTGCCACGACCAAGGTGACTGTGCCATCCGGTGTGACTTGCTCAGCATCAATGACTTGAGCTAGGTCATAACCTTCTTCCTTATACCAATCGTTTAATTGTTTGATTCCCTCTTGCAGGTCTCGCAGATTCAGGATTGAGCCATATTGCTCACTGAAGATTTCATTAATTTTTTCCTGGTTTACGATTCGTTGCCCTTCCCCTGGGGGTTCTGTTTTGACTGCCACCTGACGCAATACTGGGTTAGCTCTGACAACAAAGCTAATCCTAACTCCCAAGGGAGTATCTTCTGGCTGAACATCCACACTGGAAAAGAAACCTGTGGCAAAGATAGCATTAACATCTTCCTGAAGCTGAGAGCGCGTGGTTGCTCGTCCTGGTCGGGTTTTAATCACCCGATAAATTTCCTCTTCCAGTTGGGGAGGTGCGCCAGTAATCAAGACTTCTGCTACCAGTACTCGTACTTCTGAGGAGTCAGAAGGAGGTTGAGTTGAAGGGGGCTCCAGTTGAGTGGGTTCCGGGAGTTGGGACAGTTGATCTATACCATTTGGAGGTTTTACTTGAGCACTCCCTTCGATGCTATCGATTGATAAAGGAGGTTGAGTTGAGGGGGGCTCCAGTTGAGTGGGTTCCGGAAGTTGGGACGGTTTTTCTATACCATTTGGAGGTTTTACTTGAGCACTCCCTTCGATGCTATCCGGTGATAGTTGGGGTGGCTTTGGGGTTTGGGAAGGTAACTCTGCGGCTGTTGAATCTACCGGAACCACTAGTTTAGTAGGTTTAGTAGGTACTGCCACCTGGGTTGGTGATGCATCTACCGGAACCACTAGTTTAGTAGGTACTGCCACCTGGGTTGGTGAAGAATTGTTCACCGAGAGAGTGGTAGGCACAGACTGCACAAGCGATGCAGCGCGGTCTTGGGGAGGCAGCGCGGTCTTGGGGGTTCCCCCCATGAGCGACTGCCGTGGGTTTCCCCCACTCGCTATTGCATCAAGAACACTCTTGGTGGGTACTGCCACCTGGGTCCCGGAAGAGTGAAGCACCAAGGCAGTCCTTGGTTTTGCCTGGACAGCAATTGTTTCAGGAACCGCTGGTTCAGGTGTTTTTACGTCACTGGAATTCTGTTGAGGTGCATCCGGTAGGGACTGAATGGTTTGCCCACGGGTTGGTTTGGATACACCAATACTGGCAGTAGCAGCAATGATCGCTGCTAACAAGGGAGATAAACGCATTGTGTTGTTTGTTTTTGACACTTCCACACACCATTCCTATTGGGTCATTGGTCATTGGTAAACTCTCAGTAAGCCATTGATTACTGGTTGACGGAGGGCTA
>NZ_JAAHHE010000834.1:0-1557 GCF_010692525.1 Moorena sp. SIO3B2 | reverse complement strand
AAAAAACGCCGACGGATTGAAATCAAATCTGAGCGTGAAATTGAGATCATGCGGCAGGCGGCAACTATTGTGGCAACAGTACTCAAAGAAATTTCTGAAATGGTTGAGCCAGGAATGAGCACAGCGGATTTAGATACCTATGCCGAAAAGCGGATCCGTCAGATGGGAGCAACCCCAAGTTTCAAAGGCTACTACGGCTTTCCTGGGTCGATCTGCAGCTGCCTTAATCACGAAGTAGTTCATGGTATTCCTAGTGCCAAGAAAGTAATTTGCAGTGGTGATGTGTTGAAAGTTGATACAGGTGCCTACTATCAGGGATTTCACGGAGACTCATGCATTACTATTCCGATTGAAGAGGTTAAACCAGAAGCGAGTCAATTAATTCGGGTGGCAAATGAAACCCTCTACAAGGGCATCGAACAGGTTAAAGCAGGGAAGTACTTGTTAGACATTGCTGGTGCGATTGAAGACCATGCCCAAACTTATGGCTATAGTGTAGTGGAGGATTATACGGGTCACGGTGTGGGGCGAAATCTACACGAAGACCCCTCAGTATTCAACTTTCGCACCCGGGAATTGCCGAATGTCAAGCTGCGTGCTGGGATGACTCTGGCGATTGAGCCAATTTTGAATGCTGGTACTAAGTTCACACGTACCCTATCTGACCGTTGGACAGTTGTTACGGTCGATAATTCTCTATCCGCTCAGTTTGAACATACGGTTTTGGTAACAACTGATGGCTACGAAATCTTGACTGATCGTGCCAAGGTCTAACTATAGCGTTACTTATGAACTAGTGAAAGACTTGCTGGCACATGGAACTTATCAGTGGGTAGTCGGTATGCGTGAATAGAGGAGCATCTCCTACTCCAGGGGAAATGGTCTAGGTGTACCATTTTCTCCCAAGCCATAGCTATTGCTTACCAGATTAGGTATGATATATTGGGTTGGGACTATTTCTAAAAACTACCAAATTTCTGGCTGTTAACAGCCGGGATACTTGATCGCAAGTAAGCGCGAAGTTTTAAAACCCAGTCTCGTCAGAGCTGGGATTAAAAACGATTAACGCGCTAATTTATTTGGCACTCAGTCTTTTCTGAGCAATCATCATCACCCAATCAATGTAGCCTTATAATAAGGAAGTTTCCTCTAGGCGGTGAGAGCATCCACATCGCAACCCCACTCAGAAAAGTAAATGGGTGAAAAATATTGTTGGACGGTGCTTCTAGTAACTAGTTACATAGACCGCAATCTATCTACTGCTAAAAAACTCCCGATCAGATCTCAGGGGTGTTGATCAGGTTGCATCTAATTTCTTTCTTCTTAGTTACTTTACTAATCTCCGGAACTATGACCAATCAAATAGTCGAAAAAATTGCCGGAATGTCTCTGGTAACTATTAGCTTTGATAGGGATTCGACAGCTGTTTCAAAAGAAAACCCCCAAACCGTTGAGCCTAGGGGTAATTATCAGGGTGCATCTACCATTTATTTCTTCTGATTGATGGGATTGATATCCGGAAAGATGACTACTAAATGGCTAACAAAACCCACGGGA
>NZ_JAAHHE010000833.1:0-1561 GCF_010692525.1 Moorena sp. SIO3B2 | reverse complement strand
GGTTATTTTGGGTTCAGTCTGGCTGTGGACGCTTAATTGAATTTGGCCCAGCTCAGCAAATCTTCCAGAATCCCCAACATCCCATTACAGCAGAATACATCAATGGTCAGCGTGGATAAGGGAATCCTGCCACACACTAAGAATCCCAAAGGCTAATTGTAAAGAAGATGAACCAAAATTTACAGCTATCCACAGACAACTACTATTCCCAGCCCCGGGAGCAAGGTAAAAGTATTTACACTATCTGGGAAGAAGGAAACGCCTATAAAGACTCGATAACACCAACAATTTACGACACCAACTACCGAGAATTTATTACCCAAAAAATTGAATCCTTGCTTAACTACAAACTCACAAGCAATATCTTGAGTATTGGCACGGGTAACGCTTTTGTGGAAAGTGATTTACATAAAAAAGGGTATAACGTCATAGCCAATGATGTCAATGAAGATGCCATTGAAATTGCGCGAAACAAAGGATTGACCGTGGTTTTTGCTGATATAAATCAGTGGGAACCGGAACACAAAAATTTTGATTTAATTTACTGTGATGGGGTAGTTGGACACTTATATAAACCAGGAGTGGGTTTAACCAAGCTCTTCAGTCGTTTACGAGATTGGTTAGTGTCTAACCAGGGTATTCTGCTGATTTCTAATGATGCAGCGGTGATCAACGCTCCTGTACATCCTCACCCAAGGGTCAAAGACTTTTATTGGTTTTCGGCAGATTATTTGCGTTCGGAGTTACTTAGCGCTGGTTTTGAAGCCGTTGAAAACGAAAGTTTTATCTATCACCGTCCCCTGACAGGAGACAAAGAACGGTTGATTTTAGAAGCGCAAGTCAGAAGTTAGAAGTCAGAAGTCAAAAGTAAGCTATGACTAAGAGGATATCTCCCAAGTTTTTTGATACTGAATTTTGCCCCCCTAGGGCGTGTTTTCAAAGTTTTCCGCAAGATTATGATCCCCCCCAGCCCCCCTTAATAAGGGGGGAGCCATACTCAAAGTCCCCCTTTTTTAAGGGGGATAATGGGGGATCTCCGAGGCAATAAAACACGCCCTAGGGCGTGTTTTCAAAGTTTTCCGCAAGATATTAGATCCCCCCCAGCCCCCCTTAATAAGGGGGGAGCCATACTCAAAGTCCCCCTTTTTTAAGGGAAACGGGGGATCTCCGAGGCAATAAAACACGCCCTAGCCCCCCGAGCGAGGGATTGCTCGCTTGGGGGATTTAGGGGGCTGCGTAGTGGTGTAATTATGCTGGATTAGTTCAGTTATGGATTTAGGACTAAAAGGCAAAATCGCTTTAGTGACGGCATCGAGTCGAGGCATGGGTAGAGCGATCGCAGAGGGCTTGGCCGCTGAAGGGTGTCAAGTGATTATTTGCGGTAGAGATAAGGATAATTTACTCAAGGCTGCCCAGCAAATAGAAGCCAAGACAGGACAAGTCATTACACCTATCCCAGTGGATCTTGAGCAAAAAGAGAGTATCTCCCAATTGCTAACGGGCATTACCAATCAATTTTCCACCATTGATATTGTCGTCAATAACGTGGGTGGGATGCCCT
>NZ_JAAHHE010000832.1:0-1562 GCF_010692525.1 Moorena sp. SIO3B2 | reverse complement strand
ATGAAGTGCTCAGGTTGATTGTGGGCATGATTGATTCTAATAAAGGTGAGAAATTATTGAGTATTTGATGGCACAAGATGGAGAAGCGTATGAGTTTGGTAATTTATTTCTGGCAGGGGATTGTTTGTCTGAAGTTAGGAATCGGTATGAAATTCAATCAACGGATACTGAATTACTGAATTGCTTCAAAGACTTAATTCATTATTCTAAAAATAGACACAAATTCCATTATAGTCGCTTTCAAGCTGTTGTAGCAGTAGCCACCCATTGGCAAGACCACCCAGATACCTTACCCTTACTTCAACAATTGGCTCGCTATGATCAATATTGGATGGTGCGACGTACAGCAATTCAACAATTAGCTCTAGGTTACAAAGACCACCCAGATACCTTACCCTTACTTCAACAATTGGCTTCCTTTGATAAAGAGGATGTGCGACGTACAGCAATTGAACAGTTAGCTCAAGGTTACCAAGACCATCGAGATACCTTAGCCCTACTTCAACAATCCGCTCGTTTTGATCAGCATTCGTTGGTGCGATGTAGAGCAATTATACTGTTAGCTCTAGGTTACAAAGACCACCGAGATACCTTAGCCCTACTTCAACAATCCGCTCGCTCTGATAAAGATTCGAGGGTGCGACGTACAGCACTTGAACAGTTAGCTCAAGCTTACCAAGACCACCGAGATACCTTAGCCCTACTTCAACAATCCGCTCGCTCTGATAAAAATTCGTCGGTGCGACTTACAGCAATTGAACAGTTAGCTCAAGGTTACCAAGACCACCCAGATACCTTAGCCATACTTCAGGAATCGGTTCGTTCTGATAAAGATTCCTGGCTGCGAAGTACAGCAATTGAACAGTTAGCTCAAGGTTGGCACGATCAGCCTTGGTTATTTAAATTTTTATGTGTTCGCGTAGCGGCTCTTTCAGAGCATCGCACTCTCAATGACCCCTTTGAGCGCAAGAAAAGCTGGGATGACAATCCTCGACAAATAGCCCTTAATGCCATCCTCAACTACTATCCTAACCATTCCCAAACCCGGTCTTTATTGCAGGATAGAGCAGAGCATGACCCTGATCCTAAATTGCGGGAGTTTGCTCAAAAGAAATTAGAAAAGTTACGGTAGTTCTGATAGTAATCAAGTATACAGGATTTTTTACCTGTTACCTGTTTCCTATTACCTAAAATTCTCAACTGATTTACCTCACCCAATTGATAACTGCTATCTATTATCAATAAACTCTTAAAAAGGCTTGATAATTATTATGAAATCTAGTAAAGTGCTTAACAGCAAGTAAATACTCCCAAAGTCGAAAACCTTGGGAGAGTCATTTTAGGTTACATTAAACCCAGTCTAGCATCCCTATTTTAATTGTGAAAATAAAACCATGGGAATAGATTATAATTTAGAATGTAGAATTTAGAATTGAGAATTTGTAAGCAGGTATACAAAATTGATTACACATTTCACAAAATTAAAAACCTTACAATGTCAGGATTACAGAAATTGAGAGTAGGTAATTAATTCTGTGTAGGTGTTTAATTCTACATTCTTA
>NZ_JAAHHE010000831.1:0-1565 GCF_010692525.1 Moorena sp. SIO3B2 | reverse complement strand
CCAATGCGCAAAATTGTGCCTCCCATTGGTGGGGTTGATATTAGCCCAATTATTTGGGTAGGGATTTTCAGCCTGCTGCGGGAAATTCTTTTAGGTCAGCAGGGAATCCTGAGGATGATGATCTAGAAGGTTGGAGGTTGAAGGTTGGAGGTTACAGGTTGGAGGTTACAGGTTGGAGGTTGTTCGCGTAGCGTGGCCTTTTGGCCAAGGTTGAAGGTTGAAGGTTGCAGGTTGCAGGTTGAAGGTTGCAGGTTGTTTGGTTGTTCGCGTAGCGTGGCCTTTTGGCCAAGGTTGAAGGTTACAGGGGTAATGGTTAACCATTCACTTAGCCCCAATGGTTTTAGGAAAGTTCAAGGTTCCAGGAAAAATTTCAAGGGGGGTGTGAAGGATTACCTTCAGCGGTCTCAACTCTACTGAGTTTCAGCTAGATGGAAAAACCAGTCCTGACATTGGGATTATTCATAGGAGCCGTAAAGCCAGTTACCAGGTGTATTAGGATCATCACTTGTATGAAATTCCTTGCTTCTTTCTAAGTATTCCTCACTAGAGATAACTCCATCTCCATTCTGATTTAACTTGGCAAAAGCTACTTCAGCAATATCTTCGTCGAGCTGTACTGCTTTACAAAACTCTTTGTATTCAGCCAGACTAATTGTACCATTACTATCCGTATCCAAGATGCTAAAGATAATGCTTGCTTTAGCATCATGAGCTTCTTGAAGTTCTGCTGAATTAGGGAAATTAGCAATCGATTTTTCGGCCACCGTCAGATACTCTTCCAATTCTACTTTTCCGTCACCATTGAGATCGGCAGGCTGCCAAAATTTTTGCCAAATTGCCGCATATTTTGCACTAATATCTTCAAATTCTGGCATTCCCGGTTCCAAACCTCGTAGCAAAGCCAGATTAAGAGCGCATCGCTCTAAGTCGGCTTTGTCCACATATCCATTCTTGTCTGCATCGTATACCCAAAAATTCTTGGTATGTTTTTTATTCAATAGTTCACTCAACATTTTTATACTTCCCTAGTAAAATCAGCATTTTTTCAATAATTATTTTATAACAGAAGTAATTGATTTTAATTCCATTTAAACTTTATTTAATAAAAACTTTAATAAGTTTATACTGCTTGACTATTTAATTAACTATAAATAGTTGGCTATTACCATGTAATTCCCCTCCCTTTGGGACAAAAACGAACGTGAAAATACTGACCGGGCTGGAGTCACAGAGATTTAAAAGACTTAAATGTAGTACACTGATTTACTTTACGGTTATGGGAGGGGAATTGAAGAAAAGTTCTGCTATGAGGACTTACCCATTGACAAGATAGACAAGATGTGTATTAACAGAAAAAAGTAAAACTAAGATGCGTTCGCGTAGCGTGCGCGTAGCGCTATCGCTAATTACCAAGGACTTACTTTTGTCTTTCTTCCTACTTCTGCCCTCTGCCTTCTGCCTTCTGCTGTTCAGGTCATCATCTCCTTCTCGACAAAATTGGTATAGACCTGACCCTCAATAAAAGCTGGTGTCTCTAGGATTTTTTGATGGAAAGTGAGGGTGGT
>NZ_JAAHHE010000830.1:0-1569 GCF_010692525.1 Moorena sp. SIO3B2 | reverse complement strand
AGGTGGGTAGGGGAGCTTTGACACTCCCGCATCGGTATGACGTTTTTAATTCTCTTAAAAAATCATATCGAATGAGAAGTGTTCGCGAAGCGTCGGCGAAAGCCGATAGCAGTACGGGAAAACCGCTGCTGCGTAACATCCTCATAGAATCCTCCGTGTTTTAACCGGGGGAGATGTCAATATTTGGATCTTCATCATAATAGCGGCCAATATCTACATTTTCTAGTACCCCCAAAGCATCGGGAACCAGTACGGCGGTGGAAAAGTAAAGAGTGACGAGGTAGGAGGCGATCGCCTTCTGGTCAATGCCCATCAACCGCACGGACACACCTGGAATCTCTTCATGTTCGCCAATCAAGCCGGTTTTACGCAGCCCTACCACTCCTTGCTGCGCTTCACCCACGCGCATCAGCAGAATATTGGATTTGCCTTTGGCGTCCACAGCAAGTTTATTACTGGCAATAATGGGAACTCCACGCCAGGTGATAAAGGGCGATCCAAACAGGTTCACTGTGGCTGGGGGAACCCCACGACGAGTGCATTCCCGACCAAAGGCGGCGATCGCCTTAGGGTGGGCCAAGAAAAAAGCAGGTTGTTTCCACACCTTAGCTAGGAGTTCATCCAAATCATCCGGGGTAGGGGGACCTGTGCGTGTTGAGAGTCGCATGGAAGGATCCGCCTTGTGGAGTAACCCAAAGGCTCGGTCTGGATCACCATTGCCATCGTTATTGACAATTTCCCATTCCTTGCGCTCCCTTAGCGCTTCAATAGTCAAGCGCAACTGCTCTTGCAACTGATCTCTGGCATTGCTGTATAGGTCACTGACCCGGGTATGCACCCGCACAATCGTTTGAGCCACCCTTAAGGGATATTCCGGCGGGTTATCATCGTAGTCAACAAAGGTTTGGGTGAGGGTGGGTTCCCCTTCGTGACAACTTAACATGTCAATGTTCTTTTCTCCGTCATCGTTTGCGGCAAAACCCTCTAAAATCCTGACATCCCGTCGGTTGACACGGTAAGTCCCCCCTGACACTTCAACCCAAGGCAATAGCTGGAGCAACCAGCGTGGTGAAATGGCCCGCATTTGCAGCGGGGATTTCATGGTGCAGGCTAGTTTCTTGGCTGCACGAACACTTACACTCTGTTGTGGCTGCTCCGATGTGTAAACCATAGAATCGGTTCTCTTAAACGATTAGCTTCTAACAGTAAACGCATCTAATTCCTAGGATTCCTATATATAGTGTTTTTAAAATTAAATAAACACTATTTTATGTATAAAATTCCTTGTAAACAAACGCAATAAAGCCTGGTTTATTGAAAAATACAGTTTATTGACAAGATGCGTTTACCGTGATTATGATATTTATATTGAGTTTTAGGATAGCTGGTGTTTGGCCTTTTTAATTGCTGCAATCAGCTTATCTACTTCTGCAAAGGTGTTATAAAACGCTAAGGAGGGGCGCACAGTGCTAGTCAACCCAAACCGTTTCAGGGTGGGTTGGGCGCAATGATGTCCAGCACGTACGGCAATGCCTTCACTATCCAAGAATTTCCCCATATCCTCTGAAG
>NZ_JAAHHE010000083.1:0-24756 GCF_010692525.1 Moorena sp. SIO3B2 | reverse complement strand
TTTAACAAATTTTTATCCCATACCTTACCCGAACAAGTCACTGAAAATGACCGCTTATTATTTTACTTTGCTGGTCATGGAGTCGCTCTCAATGGGGATGATGGCCCGGCTGGTTACTTAATTCCTCAAGATGCCAAACTGGGGGATACTAATAGTTATCTGCCCATGACGAAGTTACACGATGCTTTAAGTCAATTACCCTGTCGTCATTTTTTGGGTATCCTCGACTGCTGTTTTGCTGGTGCTTTTAAATGGTCGAATACTAGGGATTTACTCACATCGCCAGAAGTAATTCACCAAGAACGATACGACCGTTTTATTAGTGACCCAGCCTGGCAAATTATTACTTCTTCAGCTTCTGACCAAAAGGCTTTAGATAACTTTAATTTAGATAGCGAACGCAGTCAAGTCGGCAATCATTCCCCTTTTGCGGCGGCATTATTAGAAGCCCTCGAAGGGGAAGCAGATATCTATCCTCCTGCTACGAATGGTAAACCAGCTGGAGATGGGGTAATTACAGCCACAGAATTATATTTACATTTACGGGATCGAGTAGAAATTCCCACAGAAAAATACCGTCTACGACAAACCCCTGGTATTTGGTGTTTAAATAAGCACGATAAGGGAGAATATATCTTTCTTTCTCCGGGACATGAACTTAACTTACCGCCAGCACCACCATTGGATGAGTCACAAAATCCCTATCAGGGTTTAAACTCCTTTGACGAGAAACATAGTTCACTGTTTTTCGGTAGAACATTACTAATAGAAAAGTTAGACTATTTTGTCAAAGCTAATCCCCTGACAGTGGTGTTGGGTGCTTCTGGTTCGGGTAAATCTAGCTTGGTCAAGGCCGGATTAATTCCCAAACTACGGCAAGATAATACCGAGAAATGGTGTATTTTGCCAACCATCCGTCCTGGTGAGACTCCCTTGGAAGCATTAAATAATGTGCTGACTGATGCTAAGTTACCAGGGGTAGAGCCACAAAACCCCCAGCATAACCTGGCAATGAGCATTGATGTTTGGGCGAAAAATAACCCCAACTCTAAGTTATTACTGTTTATTGACCAAAGCGAAGAAATTATTACACTCTGTCAAAACTTAGATGAGCGTAAGGAGTTTTTCCAACAGATACTCACAGCCATCAATGCCCATCGGGATAAATTACGGGTAGTATTAACCCTACGTTCTGATTTTGAACCCCAAGTCAGGGATGCTGGCTTAAAGTTGGCACCGGAAGTACTAAATCAATTGGGAACTAAGGTACTGATAAATCTTTGGCAAAGTGGACGATTTATTGTACCGGCGATGACACGAGGGGAACTAAGGGAAGCGATAGAAAAACCGGCTCAAGCACGGGTAATGTATGTTCAACCCCACGAATTAGTAGAACAATTGATTGATGAAGTGGCGGATATGCCCGGAGCATTGCCCCTGCTGTCTTTTGCCTTAAGTGAACTGTATCTCAAGTATTTAAGGCGGCAACGGCAGGCACAATACAGCGGTATTACTATTGACCGAGCGTTGACTCAAGCCGATTATATGGAATTGGGGGGAGTAATGCGATCGCTAACTCAAAGGGCTGATAAAGAGTATCATTTGCTAGTTCAAGAAAATCCCGCTTATGACCAAGTAATCCGTGATGTGATGCTGCGGATGGTGGCACTAGGTGGGGGTGAGTTAGCCCGTAGGCGGGTACCGTTATCGGAACTAGAATATCCACCACCGAAAAATGGTTTAGTGAAGGAAGTAATTGAGCGCTTTAGCAATGCACGGTTACTGGTTATTGGAGAAGATGCTGAGGGGAATCCCTATGTGGAACCTGCCCATGATGCTTTGGTGCGGGGTTGGCAAAGGTTGCTGGAGTGGAAGCTTGAGAATGAGGAAAATTTACTTCTACAACGGCGGTTGACTCCCGCAGCCCAGGAGTGGGAAAGCCAGCAACAGGCAAGGTTTCTTTGGAATGCTAACCCTCGTCTTGATTTGTTGAAAAAGGTATATTTATCCGATGATAACTGGCTTAACCAAGTAGAAGCTGAGTTTGTGCGGCGCAGTATTGGGCGAAAAAGCTTTAATACTCGTCGGAATTGGGGTGTTGCGATCGCAGTTATGCTAGGGTTAGGTACGGGTTTGGTCTTTTCTTTGATTGGACAGAGAGAGGTACTGATAGGTCAAGTCAGAACTAATATAAAATCTGCAGAATCGACCTTACCAAACCAAGAGTTGGATGCGTTGCTTAACAGTTTACGGGCAGGGAAAGTTCTTAAAGATTGGCCTGGATACTTATCCCTATTCAAGCCAGAAAGTGAGCTACCGTTTTTAATGGAGCCAGAAAGTGAGCTTCAACATCAATTGTTACGAACTTTGCAAAAGGTATTCTATTTAGCGAAAGAACGTAACCGCATAGAAGTGCCTCAAAACTTTAAGAAGATGTTTTTTAAGGATGGTGAGTTACTGATTGCTACAGCAGGATATGATGGTATTGTCCGCTTACAAGAGTTGATGGGACAACCACTAGCCCAAGTATTTTCAGGACATAAAGGTGAAGTCAATCTTGATATTAATAAGGATGGTCGCTTATTAGCAACCATTGACAAGCAATGTACTGTTCGCCTGTGGAACTTGGAAGAAAAACAGGAAGAGCCACCAAAGCTTATAGCTTCTATCTCACAGTCTAAAGATTGCGAAGTGAGCGGTGAGGTGAGCGGTGAGATCATTTTCAGTCCTGATGGCAAGAAGCTTGTAGCCTATAAAGACCGAACAAGCACTATCTACCTGTGGGACTTAACGGGAAATGAACCGAAGCTATTAAAAAAGGATCAAGACAATTTCAGTAGTATTAGCTTTAACTCCAAGAACCAGCTAGTTGTAGCTGTAGCTAACGAATCTGACTATACCCTCCGCTTGTCAGACTTTGTGTCTGGCAGTCAGTTAGCAGAGTTTAAAGATTTTTATGGGTGTTATTCGTGTGAGAGTCAACTCTTTGGGAACCTCGTTTTTAGCCCTGATGGTACATACTTGGCAGCCGCCTATGGCACTGATAACAGCATTGCCTATGTTGTTAGTTTAGATCATGAATCGTGGGAGAGTTTTAAACCCCTAAGCAGAGCTGCAAGCATCAGTTTTGATGCCAATAGTCGTCTGATTATCGGTCAACAGAATAATGGTATTATTAGTGTTCATGATTTATCTGGGTCTCATTCTTTACAATTTGAACTGAAAGGGCATCAAGGTAGTATTGGTGAGGTTATTTCTAGCTCGAATGGCAGAAAAATTGCTAGTATAGGTGATGACAAGACTATTCGCTTGTGGGAAACAGAGAACAAGCAAGTGGAAGAGTTAATCCCAATTGAGGGGAAGTTTAAAAGTCTCAGCATCAGCCCCGATAGCAAGCAACTAGCTGCTGTAAAAGAAGATGGGAGTGTCCATTTGTTAGATTTGAATGCTAATAATAATAAGTGGGAGCAATTTGCAGATATTCAAGGCATAAGTCAAATCATTTTTAGCCCTGATCGTAAGCAATTGGCTGCTGTAGACAAAGATAATACGATTAGCCTATTAGATCTAAATGGAAAGGAATTGTATCCACCCCGAAAATTCAAAAAACCAATTAGCCAGCTTATTTTTAGCCCTGATAGCAAGCGTCTGGCTGTTATAGAAAATGATGATGGTATAATCCATCTGTTGGATTTGAACAAAAAAAACTGGAAAACCTTGCCCTTCAAATTACCTCTTCGTATCGCTTTTAGCTCGGATGGCAGGCTGTTGGTGGTGGATTTACTAGATGACGAACATGTAGATAAACCCACTATCGTCTTAAAGGAATTGAAGCCTGGTAATGAATTGGATTCTGGGAAGGAATTAGTTCGGTTTAAGGGTGCTGAGAACCCCAGATTCAATAAGAATAGTATTGTTCTTAATACTCAGGGTAACTTATTAGCAGCTATTGCGGACAGCGATTATATCCATGTATGGGATATATCAGGAAAATTATTGACTGCTTTCAAAGGGCAGCAAAAAAACAAATTAACCAGTATAAGTCAAAGTGCTGATGGTAGCTTAATAGCTACCCTTGACCAGAATGGTACTGCAAAGTTGTGGCAGTTTGGAGGATTGGATGAACTCCTATCCAAGAGTTGTGATAGGGTGCGTGACTATCTTGAGAATAACCCCAATGTTGACAAGAGCGATCGCAATCTCTGCGAGAATGTACCAAAATTGGCGATCACCGAAGACTAATCGCACTCCAAAAACTCTTGGCACACAAGTGCGATCACTTGTAGGCAGATTTACTACGGTTGCTTGGGAAGTGCGATTGGCCGTAGGCCACGCTACGCGAGTCACGCTTCGCTTCCGCTAAAAGCGATCGCACTCTCGTTAATCTTGGTTGAGAAGTCGTGCGCTAAACGTAGCTATGCCTCTAGGGCTTATCCCACCGAAAGCATTACCTACGAGTTCGATTTGCTATCAGCAACAGATAGTGAACGCATCCATTCATCCAAATCGTCAGGTTTCGTAAAGTCCAACAACGCTTCCCCCAAAGCTTCAAGCTGAGGGAGGGATAAGGCTTGAACCTGCGCTCGTATTTCTGGGGACACTTCGCCAATGCGACGCAAGAGTTGGCGGAGTATAAGAGATTGTTCCCCTTCGTAACGGCCTTCATCCTTAATGTCTTGATAAATTACAGACTGCTCCATGATATCTCTGCGTAAAACCTGGTTAATGAAGTTCCTCTTTAATAATAGCCCTGCTAGAATCCCAGCGGACGCAGCCACATTGGTCTGTATCCTCATTTCTGGAATCGCCTCAACTCTTGCAGCCACCTGACGCAAGGTTTGAGCAGCGTCGGGGGTTTGTGTCAGCACAGCCAAGGGCAATAACCCCGTCGATTCCAGAAACGGCTGAGTTGGTTGTTCCCATAGCCGAATCACCTCAAATTCGTGACGAGTACCAGGAATCTCAAACGCTGTCTGATAAACGAGTGCAGAAGTTGAACGGGTTAAGTAAATGACCACTTGGCGCATCTGCTTATTGGGAAAACGGCGGAAAACTCTTAGGCGGTAATCTGCCATTCTGAAGGCCATAGTTGAGTCAGGTTTAGTCTGAAACTCGACGTGAAGGACAAAATCATCAGAATTCAGCAAAATCAAAGCATCCGCTCGAATGGGTTCAAGGGACAGTTCAGATGGACTGAGTTGGGTCATGGTGATGGGTTCACCAAGTAACCAGGAGGCAAAATCTTCCGAAAAGCTTTCAGCGAGGAACTTGCAGGTATTATCGAACATTAAACGATTATATCAGAGTGCCCGTCTCAGGGATTCTGCTGGATCCCGACTCCCGACTCCCTCGGTGCGCTTTCCGTAGGCGAATTAAATTCGCCACGGGTCGCACCGCTCCCGACTCCCGACTCCCTACTCCCTCAAACCCGGATTATTCAACTGCTTCATAAAAAACTCTTCCAAAGAAGGACGATTTAAAGTCATATTCATCAATTGGGCATCCATCAGCCGGAGGGAAGCCATAAACTCTTGGGGTTCCCCTCGCAATTGACCGTACCAGCAATCATCCTCAAATTCCAATTCCATCAACCACCGTTTGATAATCTCTATATTCCCACCTTTGCCTTTAACTCGGTAGGTGTTATCGGTACCCAAAAGTTCATCTAACGCTCCCATACAAATTAATTCCCCATTAGCGAGAATAGCGATGCGATCGCATATTTTCTCCACATCTGACAACACATGGCTGTTGAAGAAAATAGTCTTGCCTTGAGCTTTCAGAGACATAATAATTTCCCGGATTTGGTAGCGTCCCATGGGGTCAAGACCGGACATGGGTTCATCGAGAAATACTACTTCTGGGTTATTAATCAGTGCCTGGGCCATACCGATGCGCTGGAGCATCCCTTTAGAATACTGACGTAGTTGTTTCTTGCGTGCTGCTGATTGGGACAATCCTACTAGTTCTAACAGCCGAGGAATGCGTTTACGTTTTACCTCATGGGGAATTTCAAATAGTCCAGCCGTAAAGTGCAAAAATTCCCAGCCAGTGAGATAGTCATAGAAGTAGGGGTTTTCTGGTAAGTAACCAATGCGCTGCTTGACCTTTACATTACCAAGGGGATTTCCCAGTAACCATCCTTCTCCGCCAGTAGGACGGACAATTCCTAGTAAGGTTTTTAAGAGGGTAGTTTTCCCGGCTCCATTTGGACCGAGTAATCCAAAGGTTTCTCCCTGATAGACCGTTAGGGAGCAATTTTTCAGGGATTCAATTTTTTGATTGAGCCAGAAGCCAGTGCGGTAGACTTTGCGCAGTTGGGAGGTCTGAACCACTGGGATTGCTTCAGAGGTGGTGAGTTGGGGGGGGAAAGTGAGAGTAGATTGCTCCATCCTGTTGCTCAGAAATGAGGGATATAATCTATATTTATTTATTCCCTATTTTGGGGGTGTTTGTGTCTATTCTTAATAAAATTCCTGATAGCTGATCGGGTAAGGTCTGGCTGAATGTTTACGGTCAGTCTTGCTGGATTACTCTTGAGCGAAAAAGTCTACTAACTGCTGACCAACCTCAGGATTGTATAAGCGTAAGTAATTCCAGTAATTACCCAAAACTTGCTTGACATAGTTTCTGGTTTCACTAAAGGGTATAGTTTCCACAAATTCATCTAAATCAATGGGTTCATTTTCCTTTAGCCATTTCCCTACATTACCTTGACCAGCATTGTAACTAGCAATGGCGAATGCGGAGTTATCCTTATACACGCGATGGCTATGGGCAAGAAACCAGGTTCCTAGTTTAATATTATCGTTGGGATTATCGAGTTTATAGTCGTTAAAATTGATGGATTTCCCTACCCAAGCTGCAGTACTGGGCAACATTTGCATTAAGCCCATGGCACCAGCAACTGATGTAATGTTTGCCTCAAATCGGGACTCTTGACGAATTAAGGATATAACCAGTAGAGGATTAATGTTACGCTGTTTTGACTCGGTTTCGATTATCTCTAGATAGGGAAAGGGATAGAGGGCTTGCCAGTAAGCCGGTTTTTTCCTGATTTTCTGGTACTGCTCCTGTTCTTGGGAGGTTTCTCGGTCTTCGAGAGTCTCTACCTCGGAAATTCCTTTGAGGTATTCTCCCATCGCCAGCCTGAACAAGCCATCAGTAAACTGTTGTGGCACAGTCGGCTTGAGGCGAGTTTGAAATTCCCCTTGCCATAGGCTCCAAGCATCCTGGTCTTGACCAAGCTGATACAATTCCTTCAAAGCTGCTGAGCCCACAGGTAACTCGGGTCGCACCGTTGGCCAGTTTAACGTAAGGGATGACTGGCGCAGTGTGGTAAAGTCTCCCACATCCCAACCCAACTGTACCGCTGAGCGCCAAGCATAGTATGATTGAATATGATTGGTAATTACCTGCTTAAACGCTGCTTCGGCTTCCTGCTTCCGTCCTAGCTGAGTTGCCCATTTTCCCGACCAAAACCCTGCCCGACGGGCGATCAGACTGTGGGGATTATCCTTAAGGATCGGCTGAACGTTATGCCAAGCTGTCAGGATGTCTCCGTTTTGTGCCGCCTCTTGAGCCATCTGCCAGCGATAGTCCGCTGCTGCATCAGAATTGCTATAGTTGTCGATTAACAATTGATAGGCTTGCTCAGCAGCGTTGGGACTTTTGAGTTGCTCTAGAGTTTTGGCTTTGGCCAAAAGTGCCTCAGCAGCTCGGTCGGGAAAGCGATCGATAACTTGGTCTAAATACGGGATCTTGTCAATGGGTGGTTCTAGTTCAGCTAGTTGGAGATAAGCCAAGGCAGTTTCCTTGGCATCGGGAAATTCCTCGACCATCTTTTTATAAGCCAGTTTAGCTGCTCTGGGCTTTTGAGCATACTGAAGTGCTCTAGCCCCTAAGTAGCTATGCTTAGGTAATGGTTTAGCATTGCCATAAGCAGCACTGGCTTGAGCATATTTGCGGTCTTTCCAATAGGCTAATGCGATCGCTTCCCAATCTTTCGGCTGGATTATAGCACGATTTTTATCATCGACAGATTTTCCGTAATTACTAACTAGTTGATCTAGCACTAGGGTAACCCCTGGTTGGTCAAAGGTATACCTGGCTAATAACAGCATCAGTTCAGGTTGATTGGGCTGATCCTTAAGCTTTTGCTGGATTAATTCAATGATGCGAGGATGAGAAGGATAGTTTTTCAGTGCTCGTTCCCAGTATTTCGGCTCTTCCGCAGAAAAGTCATACATCTGCTGTATTTTTGCCAACCAGGGCTGCTCAAAACTCCAGATGGTGCTGGCATATTTCGGAGCAATAGATTCCTTTTCTGGTTTGCGGTAGGGTGAATCATCTGACAAGAAGGCATACAAGGCTTCAGCTGCCACTGGCTGATTACCATAGCGTTGGAGCAACTCCTGCCAAGCTTGTTGGGCTTGAGCTTTGTCCCCAGTGAATTGGTAAGCCTGTGCTCGTTTGAGCACAATATGTCCTGCTAATACTGGATATTCCCACTCTAATTTATCTAACCAACGCAGTGCCTCCCTTCCCTGCTGCCCAGCTATAGCATCAACGGCCAATAGGTAACGAGCACGACCACGATTGAGGGATTTTGGTCCAATTGCGATCGCTTCGAGTTGTGCCACCCGCTCCTCGGGGGATTGAGATGCTAGTTTTAGTACTGTAGTGTCCTTGGGATTTCTGCGCCCCATGATTTGCTGGGGGAGCAACACTACCCAACTGGTTAATCCTAGCGGGTTCTTGGGATCAATCAACACTAAGATGCTGATCGAGATCAGCAGTAGGCTCAATCCCACACTAGACGCTAGTAGGATTTGTCGTCTGGTACGCTGCCGCAATTGCTGGCGCAATAAAGGATAGTAGCGGGAGAATTTCAAACGTGACCGTTTCATAGAGCCTCCTTCTGATGCACGTCCATATTAGGATGAGATTTTGGGAATAGAAAGCTCTGTGACATCATCTCCGGCAGCATTGGTATTGTTAAGCTTGAGTAATTGGTGATTATGATCACTCAACGAGCCATTACCAATGCACCATTACTCTGACCCAAAAACACCTTTAACTATAAACACTACTGAAAGAACCGGACAGGATCTGACATTCCAACCTCTATTCCTTTAACCATATTTAGGAACCCCACAACCGTGCTGTGATTTGATAGAAGACTTATGGAACGCGGAAAAATAGTTGCTATTCTAACTGGAGCTATATCGATATTGCTAGCGATCGCTTACTTAATTATTGTCCAGCTGCTGGATTTTCGAGGAGAGATGATCCCTGCTCCAGTCAGCCAATCATTAAACTGGGGATATTGGATTGGGTATTTCCCACCAAGTGTTGCCCAATGGTTAATCCCTTAATAAAGCGATAAGTGTGAATGAAACTCCCCGCGCGTAAACGCGCGGGGATGCTTGGGCAAGAGAAATACTATTCCCTTGCCGGATCGTTGCCCTAGGTTCTGATCTGCCCTGTGCTTTAGCTGTTTCTAGTTAGCTGTATCCCGCAGTGCTGCCAACACCGTCTCATGAATCACACCATTGCTGACAACCACACCCTGATTTTCAACTAGCTTAGAACCGATCGAAAAGTTCAGGGGCTTGCCATGCATATCTGTAACAAGCCCACCAGCTTCCTCCACAACAATGGTGCCTGCAGCATGGTCCCAAATTTTCTCACGGTAGTTGGGATACTTCGATGACGGTAAACGTAGGTAAAGGGCTGCTTGACCAGAGGCAACCGCACCATACTTAGCCTGAGAATCCATCCGCAGGGAATCTGCAGTAATTCCCACCGCCTTAGCTACCAAATCTTGCCGAGAATGGTCACCATGACCAGACTCCACGCTTTCGACGAACCGGAGTTCTGCTGTATTGTCAGCATCAGTGACTTGAATCGATTCGGGTTCCCCACCACTAATCGGTACCATGGTTGCTCCCTGACCCCGTACTGCCACAAATAGCACACCCCGTTCACCATCTGGTTGTGCTAGGTTGACGGGTAAAGCTGGGCAAGCTAGCACTCCTACTTTCACTTCACCTTGTTCTACCAAAGCCAAGGCAACAGCATATTGATCATTACGCAGAAACCCTTTGGTGCCATCAATCGGGTCTAAGGTCCAGTAGCGAGGTCCAATCTCTCCATTGCCTAGATTAATCCAACTAACCACTGCCTCAGGAGTAGCATCATTAGTTACAGATTGCACATAACTGGTTACCTGTGCCAACTGATTCGCCATGGTTGGTTCCACCAAATCAGCAGCATCTTCTTCACCCACTACTGGATCATTAGGAAAGCCTTGGGCAAGTAAGCGGCAAATCACTGCCTGAGACCCATAATCGGCAACAGTGACAGGGCTTTTGTCACTTTTTTCCATAGCTTGAGTCACCCGTTCACTCCGGACTTGCTCACAAATTTTGGCAGCGGCTAAGGCTGCCTCAATCGCAACCTGTTTCTCTTGTTGATAAGACATTGTAAATAACTGCTCCTAAGGGCGAAAAGGTTTTTTGAAGTTTTTTTGGTCATGGGTAATAGGTATAGCTAATAGGTAATAGTCCCTTGAGTAATCACAAATCCCAATTAGGGATTACCTATTACTGACTACGAACTGCCTGGTTTTAAAGGCTTGTGGCCTAGCAGCATGTTTTTCCCTGACCTTAGGGACAGAGCTAGGAACTGGCAGTCATTCATAGGTGTCATAACCATTACAAAGGGGGAACTAATCTCCATTGCTGGCATCTTAGCTAGGAAATTCCGGATTAAGAGGAAATTACCAGGGAATTAACTAAGAGCAGTAATCGAGGTACAACAATAATGTATTTCATCCGGATCATCTGTGCCATTTTCCTGCCACCACTTGGTGTGTTCTTGCAAGTGAGTTTTGGCAAGTCATTTTGGCTTAATATTCTGTTAATGGTATTGGGTTTCATTGTAGGCACTCAACTTGGTTTTCCCAAATATGGTGTAGTGCCTGCCATACTCCATGCCGTATGGGTGACTGCTAATCAATATCAGGATTAAACTGTTTACTAGGGACTCTGCCCTAACCGAACACAGAACAGGGATTATAGGTCCGGTAACCCGGCTCTAAAACTAGAAGAATTTGGCACAATGGAAGTGAGTACGCAAACGCAGTGCTTAAGGCAATCAGCCTTGTCCTAACAAACACCAAAGGTATACCAGAATGGATTTAATTCGGATTTTATGTGCTATTTTCCTGCCACCACTGGGAGTATTTTTGCAAGTGGGTATTGGCTGGCCCTTTTGGATAAATATTCTTTTAACCCTATTGGGGTACATTCCAGGTATTATCCATGCCGTTTGGGTGATTGCCAAGAGATAAAATAAAGGATTAGACTGACTACAAATGTACAGTTCAAAACAATCATCCCAACCTGTGAAGTATAAGGCTTTGAACTATCAGGGAGTCTACCCCTGCCCAGTCTGTCGTGTGGGTCAGATTCAAAATTTATCGTTAATGGAAGCTTTTGCCTGTCACGAGTGCCGCCACATTTTCACTGCTGATCTCGAAAGGCAAATACTCAAAATAACCGATCGGCAGCCCCCAATGACCTGGCACTGGAATGGCAAAAAGTGGACAGGGGCCCATCTAGAGGGGGTTGAATGGGGATGGGTGAATTGGTTCTTAGCCTTGGCATTTGTAGTTTGTCCAACGACCTTAATTGGGGCAGCCGTTTATATGTTTCCCCCTGCCCCAGATAGTCCTGTATCTTGGCTTCCAGCTGCTTGGGTAGGGTTAACGTTTTTATGCCATCTGGCAATCGTTGTCTGGTTGGTGATGGAATTTTATCAATTTCCAGTTTGGGAGTACTTGAGAATTGGACGGCAGCGAATTATGGGTCGTTAGTTCTGTTAATTAACTTGAAAATAGTGCTGAGTATTGTTAAGAATAACACCCTTATATTTTCATCCTTTATAGTTTATAATTACTAATTCATACTTGCTCAGGCTCACAGCTCTAGCCGTTTACGTGTAAATTAAGTATAATTGGTTACAAAATTGAGTAATCCTGCTATAAGATAGGGGGTTGCTAAGCTGATGTGCATTTAAAGTTGGTTATTACCTGTTCCCAGATCCCCGCTATCCGAAGTTCCCTTCGAGTAATTTAGGTCTCCCAATCTAAATTCTGAACAGCTTAGTGCTAATTATGCTCGCGTAGCGGCTCGGAAAGAGCATCGCAACCCATGGCACTAAAACCTTTTGGCTGAGCTGATTTCCTAGAGCAACACATTCTTCTGCTCATGTTAAGTCCCACTGATTAGTTATACTTATAGGTTGCTAACAACACTTTTTTGCAACTGATTGACCGTAGGTCACGCTACGCGAACGCTATGATTGAAGAATGTGCAATTTTTAGCCATACCATAGTCAACTAATGCTTATGCTCACAGAAAGCCCATCATTGTATAAATAGTATAGACTAACCCATTCAAAGACAACTGCTGGAACTATCGTACTTGGTTTTGGTGCTATCCTGATGGGAAGCAGTCTACACTTGAGCGTACTGTCGCTTACTGTCAAAGCGTACTGTCGCGTACTGTCAAAGCGTACTGTCAAAAGGGAGGTTGGATTTCTTTCCACGACCACTTGACCACTAATAGACACATTAAGTGCCATGTTTTCATCTCAATCCCCCCAAGAAAATGGGGAATCTCCAAAAGGGGACATTACGCTGAAGGACGCTAACGGTAAAACTCTCGAATGTTACATTGAGCATTCCCTAGAGCTGGAGGGTTGTGAATACCTTCTGCTGTTACCTGTGGACTCACCCATAGAAATTGTTGCTTGGGATGATGATGAAGACTTAGCTGATGCCTCTCTAGTTGAAGATGAAGCTGAGCTTGACTTGATCTTCCCTGACGCCCAAGCTGTTCTGGCTGAGCAAAATCTTCAGCTCAAGCGCACCGCTTTTACCTTAACTGTTGCTGGTGAGTTGCCACCAGTGGACGAAGATGACATTCTCACCCTGGAAATTGAAGACGATAATGTTCCGATGGAAGCAGAGGAACTACAGGAGCTAGCGAGCTTTTATTACAAAGAACAAGAGTATGGCATTTATACGCCTGTAGAACCACTCCTGTTTTTTGCTCGCTCCAACCAATCTGGTCAACCCGAGTTACTGTCTACAGAGGAAATTAAACAAGTTCAGCCATTGCTCGAAGAACTGCTATTCGATGATCTTGATTAGGAGACAAGAACTCGGGTTGACCCCTTAAACGATTCAGGGGAAACTAGTGTTTTGGTGTATAAGAGTATGAAAACTCTCAAAAGCATCTCCAATAGGTTTTTTTATTTCGTTCTGTTGCCAACGACCCTTGGTCTTTGTGCATGGCAGGGCTGGGAGTGGTGGAGTTGGGTGGTATCCCCACCTGTTAAAGCACAATCTTCCGAAGATGTAGCTCCAACCCTCATAAAAATTGAGATTCCCCCAGGAACCCCAGGTCAGCAAATAGGCAGAGATCTTGAAGCTTCTGGTTTAATTCGCTCAGCCGATGCTTGGAAACTCTGGACTCATTGGCGTCAGCTGCTAGACCGAGATGGTGAGTTTAAAGCTGGAACTTACGAACTATCACCAACTCAACCCCTGCCAAAAATCGCCGAAACCATTTGGAAAGGGAAGGTGATGCAGCTGTCTTTCACCATACCGGAAGGGTGGTCGATTCAACAAATGGCGGATTATTTTGAATCCCTAGGATTTTTCCCGGCTTATGACTTTATCGCTGCTAGTAGCAAAATCCCCTGGGATAAGTACCCTTGGTTACCCAGTGACCTCCCTCATCTAGAAGGTTATTTATACCCAGATACCTATAAGTTACCCAGTGATGGCATCTCGCCACAAGCAGTCATCCAACAAATGCTTAATCGATTTGAGCAGGTAGCCTTACCAGTATACGAAAAAGGTCAGTACAAAACCCAGCTTAGTATCAATGATTGGGTAACATTAGGCAGCATTGTCGAGAAGGAAGCAGTAGTTGCTGAAGAACGCGATCGCATTGCTGGTGTCTTTACTGAACGGTTGCGGCGAGGGATGAGATTAGAAACCGATCCCACGGTTGAATATGGATTGGGGATTCGACAAACTGCTGATCAGCCCCTGACCTACAAGCAAGTGCGGCAACCCTCCCCTTACAATACCTATCTCAACCCAGGATTACCCCCGACCCCGATTGCCAGTCCTGGCATAGGGAGTTTGAAAGCAACCCTTGATCCCGAAGACACCGAATACCTGTTTTTCGTGGCTCGTTACGATGGCACTCATGTTTTTAGCAAAACCCTAACAGAACACGAAGCCGCTAAAAATGCTATCCGTAGAGAACGGCGAGCAAAGCAATAAACTACAACAACCAGTGATCAAAGAACCTTTCTAATATTGGTTCCATAGAACTGAATCACTTAACCGTTGCCCGCTGCCATCATCAGGCTGAGCGGGCTTAGTGTATTGACAATTGACGGGTAAGCATCAAAAATCAACAGAGTTACCAACCTTAAATTGATCAGTTAACTACATATGTCTTGGGTCTCAAAGTTACAACCTGACTTAATCCTTGGTGGCTCCATCTTAGACCTGACACCAGATATTCTCCAGCAATATCAGCTCTCAGGTCTAGTATTGGATGTTGACCAGACTTTAATACCAGTGACGAAATCCCGTGTTTCTGGAGAAATTGAACGGTGGGTAGAGCAAACTAGAGCAATGGTTTCCCTGTGGCTGGTTAGTAATAACCTTAGTGAAAATCGCATTAGCCGTATTGCTTCCTCCCTAGATTTGCCTTACATATACGGAGCTGGCAAACCTTCGCGACGCAAGCTGAAAATAGCTGTAGATGCGATGAACCTACCTGTAGACCAAGTGGCCATGGTAGGCGATCGCTTATTCACTGATGTCTTAGCTGGGAATCGACTGGGAATGTTCACCATTCTTGTAGAGCCCATAAGGGATCCGGCTATGAGTAAGTCTTTATACCCAATGCGTGATTTGGAAGTGTGGTTTTCTCAAGCCTTAGGGGTTTCGCTGACCACCATGCAACAAAACTTCAACAAACCTGACAAATCACAATAAACTGAAATATAAAGAAAATATTATAAAAATTACTAAACCAAGATTTGTCGGAAATAATAAGGGAGAGTTGGAAATCGGGTCAGCTTATATAAAGACCCTACATAAATGACCAACCTTTTAATATGGGGTCAGCTTATATAAAGACCCTAGATATAACAAACGCCTATAACTAATAGAGAGCCCAGCCTTGAGGTAATCAGGAGCTGGGCTGTCTATGATTTGGGATTAGGTTACTGACCTGGTGCGCCAAGCTAAACCCCACGTTAAAATTCAATAAACATTACTTAATACTATAACCCCAAGCATGAGCGCAAACGTTGAAATCTACACCTGGAGCAGTTGCCCCTTCTGTATCCGTGCTAAAGGTCTACTAAACAAGAAGGGAGTTGAATTTACTGAATACTCTATTGATGGTGATAACCAGGCACGGGAGAAGATGGCTCAAAGGGCAAATGGAGCACGCTCTTTACCACAGATTTTTATTAATGACCAGCATATCGGTGGCTGTGATGAGCTTCACACTCTGGAATTTCAGGGTAAGTTAGACAACCTCCTCAAGGCAAGCTAACCACTAGGTGATTGAGCATCTAGTCTGTAGGATCGCTAATGGTTATCGGCAATATCCCTGTTACCCGTTCCCCGTTCAAGATCTTGACCAGTATATTCCCCAATCAAATAGTATTGCTGTAGCATAGGGGAATTGGCTGACAGGGGAATTCAACCGTGAAATTTGCGTTTATCATAGACCCTCTCCCGAAACTTGATCCCGGTCACGATACTAGTGTGGCACTGATGGAAGCCGCACAAGAATTAGGTCATGAGGTTTGGGTCACTCAGGCTCAACAATTGAGTGTTATTCAGGGTCAGGCTTGGGGGCTTCTAGAACCTGTGCAACTAACTCCAGCCAAACTCGATGACGGGCATTGGGTCGTCAGTGAGCAGTGGTACCAGACTGGTAAGGCTCTGTTGAAACCTCTAGAGGAGATGGATGCTGTCTGGATGCGGACAGACCCGCCCGTTACCATACCTTACCTCTATGCCACCTATATCTTGGATTACATCAATCCAGATAAAACCTTGGTGATTAATGCACCAACTGGCATCAGGACAGCTAACGAAAAAATGTATGCCCTCCAGTTTCAGGAAGTGATTCCACAGACCATTGTCAGTCAGGATAAATCGGTGATTCGGCAATTCGTTGAGGAAAAAGAGGCAGCAGTACTGAAACCTCTAGGAGGCAAAGCTGGTGAGGGGATTATATTTCTACAGGCAAGCGATCGCAATTTTAACTCCTTGGTGGAAATTAGCACTAAACAGGGTAGTGAGCCAGTGATGGTTCAGGCTTATCTGCCTGCGGCGAAAGATGGAGATAAGCGGATTATCCTCTTGAATGGTGAACCGATTGGAGCAGTAAATCGCATTCCCACAGGTAAGGAATTTCGGGGTAACATGGCTGTGGGTGGTCGAGTAGCGGCTACGGAAATTACTCCCCGAGAGGAAGAAATCTGTGCCCGGCTCTTGCCAAAACTGCAGCAAGATGGCTTATATTTTGTTGGCATAGACGTTATCGGCGGCTACCTCACCGAAGTTAATGTCACCAGTCCTACTGGCATCCGGGAAATTGACCGCTTAGACGGTACTCACCTGGCTAAAGAGGTAATTACCTGGGTTGAGGCAGTGAAAAACAACGGCGGTTAAACAATATAATGGCTTAACCAGACTCTTGAGCAAAGTCATGGGATGTAATGTCGGTTTTGGGTCAGTTTTATGGATCAAGTAACAGTGCCACGGAACGATAGGAAAGCTCGAATCTGGGGGATGCTGTGTCATCTATCCTCCCTGCTATGGATTCCCCTATTGATTATGGGTCTACCTATCCCTTTGGCTAACCTGGCAGGCCCGTTGATGATCTGGTTAAACAAGAGAAATAAATACCGCTTTGTCAAGGTTCACGGTCAAGAATCTATTAATTTTCAAATCTCGATTACCCTGTACGCTACCATTATCCTGACCATATTTACGGCCTTTGCCTGGGCGTTTTTCATCCTGATTGGTGCAATAAAGGGTTTTGACCGTAACTCTTGGTTGGAGCTGTTTAAGCTGATAGAATTCTGGCTATGGTGTCTAGCTAGTATCCTGGGAATCATTGATTCGCTGCTGGTGACTATGGCCTCAATCGCTGCTCAATATGGTAGGGTTTACCGTTACCCATTTACCCTGCGATTTTTAAGATAAGCACTAATAATATAAGTCACGAGATAGTCTAGAATGGCTGAGTTTTCTGCAACAGGTGCAACTGAACAGCTACCTACAATTGGTGTAGCGGTAGTGGGAACTGGATTTGGACAAAAAATCCACATCCCTGGCTTTAAAGCTCATTCCCGGACGGAAGTGGTGGCTGTCTATCACCGAGACCCGGATCAGGCAAATGCGATCGCAAACCAATATGATATTCCCCATGGATGCGATCGCTTAGAAGATATCCTAGCTTTACCGGAAGTAGAAGCAGTTAGCATCTGTACTCCCCCGTTTCTGCACTACGAAATGGCCAAAAGGGTTCTAGAAGCAGGGAAACATCTGCTACTAGAGAAACCGATGACTTTAAGGGCAACCGAAACCGAGGAGCTTTACCAACTCGCTACAGAAAAGGGTGTTGTCGCTATACCTGATTTTGAATTCCGCTTCATCCCCTCATGGCAGCTATTAGCGGAATATCTCGAAAAAGACTATGTCGGTAAAAAGCGTCTGATTAAAATTGACTGCTTATTCTCTAGCCGAGCCAATCCTGAACGCCCCTGGAACTGGTATGCTCAAAAGGATAAGGGTGGCGGAGTACTAGGCGCAATTGGTTCTCACGTTTTTGATTATATTCATTGGCTATTTGGACCAGTGCAGCGGTTGTGTGCTCAAGTGAGTACTGCAATTCCAGCACGACCAGACCCCAATGCTAGCAATTTACTTAAGCCAGTAGATGCTGATGACACCTGTCTGTTATTACTGGAATTGGCAGATGGTACCCCTTGTCAACTCAGTATTAGTTCCGTAACCTATGAAGGGCGAGGTCACTTTGTAGAGGTTTATGGCGATCGCGGCACCTTAGTTTTAGGCAGTAACAATCTCAAAGACTACGTTCATGGATTTCGTCTGTGGGCAGCTACCGCAGGTCAATCCTTGATGGAAGTAGAAATTCCCCAGCGACTAGCATTTCCTGAAACCTATCTCGATGGTCGTTTAGCCCCATTTATCCGGGTGGTTGACCATTGGGTGCAAGCCATTGACAATGGTAGCGTCACTACACTATCTCTCAAAGAAGGAGTGTACTCCCAGATGTTAATGGATTTAACCCATGAGTCCCATGAAACTAGAAGTTGGGTTGAGGTAGATAAGCACAAGTATTAAGCATCAAGTATGAAAGAATAGAGACGAGGTACTTTAGCCAATCGATAACTGCTATATAACAACATAGCAGTTGCTTACAAGCAATCGCTCCATAGAATTGTTAATCAGGCTATTCGGTACCTATTATGCTAGTCTTTTAACTTGAATCAATCGCCTAAAACTAGGTGTATAGGTTTGATATTTTTATAATAGATTTTTTACACTAAATATAATTTAGTTATTCTTATATAATAGCATAGATTGAGAATAACTAACTGTTAATAATTAAAGTTCATAATTCCTGACGATAATTTTTAAGGTAAACAAAAATGAAAAGTCAGCATCAAAAGCATCAGTTACTTAGCATTATCTCTAGTATACCTAGAGGTTTGATTTTGATGAGCACAGGGGGCATGATAATCACGACGCTAATTATAGGAGTGGTGATGTGGCGCACTAGCTCCCGCTTGTTTGAACAAGTTAATGGTCTATTCGACTTATCACAATTAAACTTATCACAGCCAGAACCAGATGTGGATGTCAGAAACGTTGTGGTTAATAAAGTTCGTGATGTTAGTGAATTGACCACTGCTGTGTTTAGCATGGAGGCGGTGGTCCCAACTCGTCAAGATAGAAACTTAGGACAATATCGCTTAGCGTCAACGACATTACTCTATATTGCTTATGGGGAAGTGCGAGCTGGGGTTGATTTAGGGAAATTAAGCGTCGATGATGTCAAAGTCAGCAATGACTCGATCCAAGTGCAGTTACCAGCGCCCCAATTACTGGATAGCAAGATTGATGTTACCCGTTCCCAGATTTACGACTACAACCGAGGATTTTTGGGTCTCGGACCTGATGTTGCTCCTCAATTACAGATGCTAGCTCAACAGCAAACCCTCCGGAAAATTCAGGCTACTGCTTGTCAGCAAGGTGTGCTAGAGCAAGCTAATCAAAGGGCGCAATTAGTGGTTACTAATTTATTGATGACAGCTGGTTACAAAACCGTAGATGTAAAGCTTCAACCTTCATCACCATCGATGTGTATGGCAGCTTCGTCTCTAGCATCTTAGTATAGTCTTTGGTAAGTATTCAGCAGTCAGCTCTCAGCAGTCAGCTCTCAGCAGTCAGCTCTCAGCTAAAAAAAAATTATTTACCGTAGCGTGGCACAGGCTTCGACTATTAAAAAGCTGATAACTGATAGCTGAATGCTGAACGCGCACGCGTGCGCGTAGCGCATTAGCTGAATGCTGACCACTGATAGCTAATAGCTTACAACAAAATACCAACATTATTGGCTTAAATAAAGTTTACTATTTATCATGAACAATGATGCCAAAAACGTCCTTGGCGGAACACTAAAAGTGTGCTGCACATTTCCGATGACGGGATTTTTTCGGAATGGAAAATGTGATACAGGACCATCTGACGTTGGTGTACATATCGTTTGTGCAGAAATGACTGCAGAGTTTCTCTCCTTTACTCAGTTAAGGGGCAATGATTTGAGTACACCATCCCCTATATATAATTTTCCTGGTCTTAAACCCGGAGATCAATGGTGTTTGTGTATCAGTCGTTGGAAGGAGGCGCTGGATGCTGGAGTTGCGCCACCGGTGATTTTGTCAGCAACCCATGAAGCAGCGCTTGATTACATTCCTTTAGAGGTATTTAAGGAACACGCTATTATTAACCGCTAACCGTCGATGGTTGACTGGAAAGGGTGCATATCATTAAAGCTGTTTGACTCTGTGGTGCGTTACGGGGCGGACTATCCCAGCGCTGGCTACGAGGCGAAAAATAAGGGCAAGTCCGCCCCTAACGCACCCTACGCACCTAACCCTAAATTTTGATGAGAAAAAAACTCTTAGTCACAGGAGCTAGCGGTTTTCTAGGATGGAACCTTTGTCAGCTCGCCAAAGAACAATGGGATATTTATGGAACGTATTTTTCCCAAACGATAGATATTCCGGGAATAACCTTGGTAAAGGCTGACTTGAGAGAATTTCAGGAGATAAAGCATCTGTTTGCTGAGATTCAACCAGCAGGAGTAATTCATACCGCAGCTCAATCTAAACCTAATTTTTGCCAGACCCATCGAGAGGAATCATACTCGATTAATGTTACAGCTTCTATCAATATTGCTCGACTAAGTGCAGATTATGATATCCCTTGCGTGTTTACCTCTACTGACTTGGTCTTCGATGGTTTAAATCCTCCTTATCTGGAAACTGATCCGGTATCGCCTATCAGCTATTACGGTGAGCAAAAAGTGATGGCAGAAGAAGGGATGCGATCGCATTATCCTAAAGTCGCGATTTGCCGCATGCCCTTAATGTTTGGTATAGTTCCCCCTACTGCTAGTAGCTTTATCCAACCCTTTCTCAAAATCATCAGAGAAGGGCGACCCTTGAGCTTATTTACCGATGAAATTAGAACCCCTGTCAGTGGCACAACAGCAGCCAAGGGATTGTTATTAGCTCTAGAGAAAGTCCAAGGTCTAGTTAATCTGGGCGGAAAAGAACGGATCTCCCGCTATGACTTTGGTTGCCTGATGGCTGAGGTGTTTGAACTTTCCCAAGATAACTTAGGACGCTGTCTACAAAAAGATGTACCGATGGCTGCTCCTAGATCTCCCGATACTTCATTGGATAGTTCATTAGGATTTAGTTTGGGATATCAACCGTTATCAGTGCGGGAGCAATTGGAAGGGTTAAGGGGGAAAGTGTAATTATGTAAGCGGTCAGCGGTCAGTGGTCAGCCATCAGTGGTTAGCAGTCAGCGGTCAGCTTTGTGGTAAAGGCTTCGACGCTATGACTTTCGTGAGTATTAAACTAATACTTACCTATTTTATTCAACAACTGATTACTGATAGCTAACCGTTGATAGCTGAATGCTTAGGGGGTGATTTCCCTACCCGTAGTTGCAGTAGCCTGCGCCAATGCGCAATGCAAAAACAGTAGAATCTAATATTGATAGATTAATGAGAATTGAAAGTCTTCATCAAAGTTCTTGGCCTTGGCCAATTGCTATCAGCTTAAGCTGATAGCAAAATTAATTAGCAGATTCTACTGGGAGCAGTCAATATGGCAGAAGCAAATTTCATGTATGACTACATTGTGATTGGTGGAGGTTCTGCGGGAAGCATAGTAGCTTCAAAGCTTGCTGCTTCTGACTCAAATTCACAAATTCTCCTGATCGAAGCTGGAAAGCTCCTACTCAATCCCAAGATGTACAACCCAAGTGATTGGTTTGAAGTCCTACAACAACATCCAGAGATTGATTGGGGTTATAAGTCAGTACCTCAAACAAATTTAAACAACCGTGTAATCATGCTGCCCCAAGCAAAAGCCCTAGGTGGGTGTGCATTACATAATGCCATGGTTTATGTCAGAGGTGGACGCTCTGACTTTGATGAGTGGGGTAAGGTAGCACCCGGTTGGTCATGGAATGATGTACTACCGCACTTTGAAAGTGTAGAGCAAATCATTAAGGTTTTGGTGGCTCAGACAGATAATTTGAATTTCATTAACGATTTATTCGCTGCTGCTAACCAGTACGGTTTACCTGAAAATCCTAATTATAATACCAGCGAGAGTCAATATGGATACGCTCCATTTCAGTTCAACAATATCAAAACACTTTCAAAGCTTTTTCGTGAAACCACATTTAACACTTTTTTACCAGCGGTTCATACAAATGTAACTATAATAGCTGAAGCTTTGGTAACCAAGATCCGATTTAATAATACCAAAGCAATTGGTGTTGAATATGTTCAGAAGAACGAAAAATACTTTGCAGGGGTGCGACATGAGGTTGTGCTGAGTGCTGGTGCGATTGCGAGTCCAAAAATCTTGATGCTTTCAGGCATTGGCGACGAAACTGAGTTGGCGAAATTTGATATTCCAGTAGTTGTGAATGTTCCAGAAGTAGGGAAGAATTTACATGATGATCTTTTTGTTAGTGCCGGATTTTCTATTCCCGAAGATAAAGATGTACCAGTGTATTCCTATAGCCTAGCTCCAGCTGTGATTTTCGGCTCTACGGAAAATAGTAGTTCAGTTGTTGATATAGAGTGTTCAGTGGGAGTGGGAACACTCAAAGGTTTCCCTGGCCCAAAAAATTCTTTTTGGTTATGGCCAAATGTCATGCACTTGAAGAGTAAGGGAACTATTACGCTGGGTTCAAGTTCTCCTGATCAAGCTCCTGTTGTTGATCCAAAGTATCTGACAGTGCCAGGAGATCTCCAGTCATGTATAACAGCGCTTCAGTTAGGTATCGATATTGGCAATCAATCCAGCTTGGGGCAATGGCGGGAAAAACAAATTGCTCCAGAACCGGGAACAGATTTCGAGAGTTACATCAGAGAAACAGCTAATACAACACAGCACTATTGCGGAACTTGCAGAATGGGGATTGATCAGAATTCTGTGGTGGATACAGAACTTAACGTTCGAGGAGTATCAGGTCTGCGTGTGATTGATGCTTCTGTCTTCCCATTACCGATAACTGCAAACACAGCAGCAGCAACAATGATGATTGCTGATAAGGGAGGTGACATTTTGACCTGACGGGGTGACAAGGAGCATTCCGCGCCTTACTGGGTGAAGAATGAAGAATGCAGAATGCAGAATGCAGAATGCAAAAAACTTCCAATTCTTAATTCTTAATTCTTAATTCTTCATTCCTTAAAGATGTCTTAGTGTAAGTCCTGAGTTATTTCTTTGTGATGCCCTGAATCTTGGAATACTCCTGAACCTTAGAGATGAACATTGTGCCGACATCCCCTTCACACTTGGACTCAGAAGTGTTGAAGTTGTAGACCACACTGATAGCATTGCGGTCCCTGGTTATCGCCCCCCAATTTTTAGCTATTGTGGTGTCCGGCTTTCCCTCAGGAGATATTTCCAATTCAATAAAGTTGTTAAACTTGCCTGACAATGTACCTTTGAAAAGTCGTTCAGGAGAACATTTTGTGTTGCCCACCACTGAGGTACCGAATACGTTATCCCCCTCTTGATTTATATACATCTCGATCACACCGTTATAGGTGGTAGCATTCAAACTAGTCCAAGTTCCTATCCACTCACCCTCGAGACTTCCTGGGTTTGAGACAGAAGCCTCCGCCGCGCTAACATTGGCGAAGAGCAGGAATATTGAAGCAACCAACATGATCACTATACGCATTATTATCTCCTTAATAGAAGGTTATGAAAGATCAGCTTACCTGTCAAAAGACCTAATATAACAACTATAGCATTATTGCCAACAATCTCGACTAAATTAACAAAACTTAATATTTTAAAAAAATCAAGGACATTGCTATTTAAGGTCACTTAAAATTAGTACTCATAACCTATAGCGCTTTCAAACTATTTGTCAATTCATAAATCATGGAAAAAGTCAAGAGGCAATAGTAGCAATAGAACCATATCTTTATAGTAAATTAAAAAAAATACTTTCTCAGTTTACATCTCAAATGAAAATACTATATAGCGTTTTCAAACTATCTATTTGTCAATTCATAAATTATCGAAAAAGTCAAGAGGCAATAGGCAAGAGCTCCAGAGTTTTTTCTTAAAATACAAGAAGACCTGATCGCTTTTAGCGGCTCCAAAGAAAGGAGCATCGCGAAGCGTGGCTCACGGCCTTTCAGTTTACATCTCAAATGAAAATGCTATAGCTGATAAGCAGGCACACAAAATTAATTGCACATTTTTTAAAATTCAAAGCCTTGCAGGGTAAGGGTCACAGAGATTTAGAGTAGGCAATTAATTCTGTGTAGGTGCTTAGCACCTCAAGTAGCGTGCGCGTAGCGCATAAGCTGACGGAGTGATTTCCCTACCGATAGTTCGGTAGTCAGCACGAAACAAAACAAATCTCCCAAAAGTCAATAGTCTTAAGTAAAGAGGCAAACACCAGCAATTGGTCTTGATACTGCTGGTAAGTTCTCTACCTTGGCCTATGGGTACACCTTCAACTAATCAAGGGAATCAGATGAAAAACTTGCGTGCAATCACTCCATCTTCTTATATTATTGCTGCCTGTGCATTAACCGGGATTGTATCCTTTAGTGCAGTAACTAGCCAAGCTGGTCAAATGAAGTTCTTACCATCAGGTAACTCTACCGCAAGCGCTCAGGTTGAATCAGTAGACAATCAAGACCTACTGGCAGCAGTACCGATTCCCAGCAGTGAATTACCACCAGCCCTAGAGAAGAATACCGTATTTCGTGCGATCGCAAGTGGTGGTTTCTTTGGTCAAACCGTTGAAACCCGTCTGCTCAA
>NZ_JAAHHE010000829.1:0-1570 GCF_010692525.1 Moorena sp. SIO3B2 | reverse complement strand
GTAAGAATTCAGGTCATTGGAATCAGGGAAGGATAAGAAACCGTTGTTGGGGAAACGGTAGCCTCAAGAGCTTGTCGGAAAAATTCCACAGCCGAACGACCCTGGACACGGCAGGTTTGGATGACGCTGAGTAAATCCGCTGTTTCCCGAAACCGTTCCATGGAACGGGAACCGCCACAGACCTTACGTTTGGTCACTGCTGGACGCAATGCTCTTTCCGCTCGATTATTATCAGGTGGAACTTCTGGGTGCTATACGGAAATACCACCATTGGGCAGCTTTGTTTCTAAGAGAACGCAGCAGTAGCCCAGCTGCAGCTCCGGCTTGAGAACTCCATTGCTCCAAAGCTTTCTCCAACTTGGGTTTGAAGCGATGCAGCGCGGTCTTGGGGGTTTCCCCCATGAGCGACTGCATCAAGACACTGAGCTACCCACCCTCGATAAGCAGCTCCATCTTGAGTCTCTCGCCATTTTTGATGCTCATCGAAGGCCTCATCAATTAAATCCAGGAACCGTTGTCCCAATTTCGGGTTATTGCCATGACCCAAGCGGATCACTTTTTTGAAGTGCCGTCTCAGATGAGCTAAACACTTCTGCTGGTGAGCGACTTTGTAACCGTTATAGACACGCTCTGCCGTCGGAACTGAGGACTCCAGCAAATTCGGAACCCACAATTTGTTCGAGTTCCACCCGCCCTCGGGTATCTGCGGCATGGAACAGAGAAAATTTGGCTCCGGCAACAGTCCACAACCATTCTTTTACTCCAGCCACCCCCCACGGGGTTTCATCAACGTGCAGGTGTTGCTGTTGTTGCGCCCACTGCCAAAGTTCTTGAATAGGTATAGCTACCGACTGCGCCAGTCGTCGATTGGTGGCGGCTAGAGTTCCCACTCCGATTTTGAGTCCCGTCAACTCTAGTAGCCATTCTTGTTGTTTTTCTTCGGATAGGTTTCCCTGATTTCCCATCCAAGCCAGCATCGCGCTGTTGGAGATGCCCAAGTCTTGTCCGGGGATGACTCCAGGGGCTTTGGCTTCTTTGACTTGCCTGTGGCAATGGACACATTTGCAAGTGTGATACTGATATTCGACTATTTCTACGGGACGCTCTACGAGTTGGGCGACTTGTTTACAGCTTACAGATACAGGTGCGTCAAGGAATTCTTCTGAGCCACAGTTGGGACACACTGATGGTCTGACAATTTGGTAGCGGTCTACTCGCGCCATACCTTTTCTGGTTTTTCCTTGATGTCCCGGCTGCCCTCCAGGTTTTCTTTTGGCTTGAGGGGCGATTGACTCTGGCGGTTTGGGTTTTTCCGATTTCTGAATTAAGTCCGCTGATGGCGGTTGTGAGGTAATTTGGCTGTTGGGTCTGAGTCTGAGCTTGAGCTGGGCTACTTCCTCTAACAGTTGGTCAATCAGCTTTTGCTGCTCTAGTATCATGACCACCAACTGCTCCGTTGTCAGTTGCTTGAGTTGGGGGGGAGCTAGTTTTTCGGGTTTCGGTTTTTCGCTCATGCCGTCACCATACCGGATTTCTTGATTTTGTCAACCCCTCTCACCTGAATTCTTAC
>NZ_JAAHHE010000828.1:0-1573 GCF_010692525.1 Moorena sp. SIO3B2 | reverse complement strand
GTGTAATCAACCCAGTGGATACAATCTACTGGACAAGTGTCTATCGCTTCTTGTATCACGTCTTCTGGGTCGCCATCTTGCCGAAAAACCCGGGATCTACCGTAGTCGGCTTCCATGTAAAATGTGTTGCGAGCGACGTGGGCGCAGTGTTTACAGCCAATGCAGGTAATTTCATCAACGTAAACACCTTTTTGTCGCAGAATACCCCCTAGCTCTGGCTCAAAACCAGAACGCTCTGGAGCATCTCGAAAGACACCCCCTAACTCTGGTTCTAAACCGGAACGCTCTGGCGTCGGTGAGAACTCAGACATTAAGCGCTCCAGCGTTGTACGACTAAACGAATTGAACCATCTTTATTATCTTGTTGCTCAGCAACCTCAAAGCCTTGCTTAGCAGTTTCCTTAATTACTGTGTTGTAAGCGTAACGCTGGGTTACCCGTTGTAGGAAACCATCTACAGACCAAGGCTGTTGCCAATACTGAAAATCAGCAACTAGTTCGTAGGCGTTACCATTCCAACTAAAACCGATGTCGTAGTCATTCTCTTGCTCAATCACTACTTCAGCAGTGCGAGTTTGACCTTTATAACCGCGCACAGGGCTAGGACCAGATTCCCAATCAATCCCTAAGTCATTTAAAGCAGTTTCTAAGGATGAACGGTTACGGATTTGGGTTTTGATAGTGCTGAAATGAGACATTTTTGGTAATTAAACGAATTTACTAACTGGAACACAAATTTACCAATGGCTAACCGTAGCTTGAGTTGTGGCTGTTGCCGACAGTTCAAGCTTTTGGTCGAAGTAATCTGATGTTTTCTCAACAGATACGACTCGTCCTAGCTGAGCTTCAATAGCAGCTGTTACCTCTGCGCAAGAGGCTCCGATGATCCCAGTGACTTTTTCCTGGACTCGACCATCTGGATAAATGACAAACTCTAATGTTTCCATAGTCGCCTTAGTGCTCGGTTTATCCCTAGTTGCAGGTTGTGGCACCGGTTGTTGCACCAGTCCAGGAGTATCTAATCCTGGATTGATATCACTGATCACTGACCAGTGCTATAGCTGGTCATTAATCAAATGATAATAATTTAGATCATGGCGCAAACAACATTAACATAAGTTTATAGTAAATCGAGTGTTTACTTTAATATTTTGTTAGTTTCTCGTAACTTTTGCTATCAGTCAAGGGGTGGGATAACCCAAAAATGGTTTGTTAACAAGTAAGCTATCAGCTCTCAGCTATCAGCTCTCAGGTATCAGCTATCAGCGATCAGCTCTCAGCTATCAGGTATCAGCTATCAGCTATCAGCTCTCAGCTCTCAGCTCTCAGGTATCAGGTATCAGCTCTGAGCTATCAGCTCTCAGCCAAAAGCCTTGGCCTATATCTGACATCTGTTCGCGTAGCGTGGCCAAAGGCCAACGGCTGACGGCTGACGGCTGACGGCTGACGGCTGACGGCTGACGGCTGACGGCTGACGGCTGACGGCTGACGGCTGATATTAACAAAATGTAGAGAATCTAGGGGACTGGGCAAAGTATGAAGTATGAAGTATGAATTATTAAAGTTCGGCTAAA
>NZ_JAAHHE010000827.1:0-1580 GCF_010692525.1 Moorena sp. SIO3B2 | reverse complement strand
CAAAATCATCCACACCCAATACAAACTCGGTTTTGCTGAAATCAGCGAATGGAGTCCCTTAATGCCTGCTTCCATTCCCGGTAAACAGATGCGTGCTCTTACTCGCTACGTTTCTACCAATTAACCTTCCTCAATTTTTCTTAAGGGGAATGGGAAATTATTCCCTTTCCCCTTTTGCTCCTTGTCGCTGTTTAAGTCCAAGTCACAATTCAACATGATTGAATCTTATGAACTTTCTTCGCCGTCGCATCAATCCTCAAACCTTCGTCATCACTCGTAGACAACTCAGCAGATATCTAAAAATTGACCCTAGTCGAGTCTGGCGATGGCAAAAGTGGGCTCATGTGCTATGGGTACATATTCAAGGAAGAGGCGGCTACTTCATTAGCTATCGTCAGCTAGAACAGTGGATAGCTGCTTGTTGCACTATGATTCGTTCTTGCCGAGAGTTAAGAGCATTGGAAACAGTTTGATACTCCCATCGCTAAATCGTTCGCGTAGCGTGGCCTTTTGGCCAAGATTATAGCGTTCGCGTAGCGGCTCCAAAGGAGCTGGGATTCTTAAGAGTATAAAACCCTTAACGGCTGAACCAAACAGCCTCGCTTACCCTCCGTTCGCGTAGCGGCTCCAAAGGAGCATCAAATCATTGGGCTTACTTTTTAGGTTTTTGGTCTATGCTTAATGCAGAGGCTTTTCAGCTTGCGCACAAACCGGTACTCTTTCGAGCACATTAATTGGTTTTTCCAATATATTTATTCTAGCAAAAATTATCAAGAAACGCAATATTTATAGTCCCCAATTCCCCTCCCGCTAAGTCTAAGGGCTATAACGGGAGTCCCCTTGGGGTTGAATGATGGTCAGCAATTGTGCGAGAAGCTAAACGATATACAGAAGAAGGGATGACTCGACTCTCTGAGATTTACCAACAACGTAAAGCATATCTTTCCTTATGCCCAAAAGGGTCGCAAGAAACCTTCCAAACCCGAAATACTCAGCTATTATAGGTAGGTTATAAGTTGTGAACAAGACTTACTGCATAAGACTAAGTTTGTATACCCTCTTGAGAGGTTGTCTGAGAAGTCTCATTTGCTACATCCAAGCCCCCGTTGGTCCCCCAATTCTGGGGGACTTTTAGAAGCAAATTGACTCTTGTTCCCCCCAAAGTTGGGGGGTCAGGGGGGCAAAATTCAGTATCAAAAAACTTGGGAGATATCCTCTGACCATAAGGGCAACTTAGCATGAGGTTAACTTCCCAAACAACAAAAAAAACTAAGAGGTTGTCTGAGAAGTCTCATTTGCTACATCCAAGCCCCCGTTGGTCCCCCGAGCGAGCAATCCCTCGCTCGGGGGACTTTTACCATAAAATTGATTCTTGTTCCCCCCAAGCGAGCAATCCCTCGCTTGGGGGGCTAGGGGGGCAAAATTCAGTATCAAAAAACTTGGGAGATATCCTCTAAGCACGACCACTCAATTGCAAAAGCCTAATTTCTACAACCTCTTCATAAAGCCTTTCGAGCTGAGTAATATTCCCACTTAAGGTATAGCGCTCTAGAACCCTTGCCCTAGCTTTGTGACCAAGC
>NZ_JAAHHE010000826.1:0-1581 GCF_010692525.1 Moorena sp. SIO3B2 | reverse complement strand
GGGTTCTTATAGTAATAATGCTTCCCAAACTCCCGATTCCCGATTCCCGTTCCCCTCCTGGGAGGGGTTAGGGGTGGGTTCCGATTCCCGACTCCCGACTCCCTTCTTATTAATACTCACCTACCGTCCCCGTAATTCTGTTTCTAGTTTCCCTAAATCCTCTTTCAGGAAAACCGTAAGTTGCCCATTGAAAGCCTTACCGCTATCATTTTGAGTTATTTCTATCCAATAGCCGTATTGTTCTCCTAACAAGAGTTGACCCTGTTCAGCTGACCACAGCGGTAGGTTTTGTCGCCGTGATAACTCTAAGATTTCTGGAGAAGGATAGGTGTATACAAACTCAGCGCTATTATAATCTCGATAAATCTGTGGGCCATAGACAGTGCGCAGGGATTCCTCCAGGCGTTCGATGGTTACCCCATTCACTTGGTCATGGATAGCAATGCGTTCACTGCGAATCGTACTCCGGTCTTTTGGATAAGAGATGGTACCAGGAGGCAAGACCGTGGCTTGAAAGGTAAATCTTTCCCCAGCCGTATCACTTTTGCGAACTACTAAGCCATCTCCAATACCAGGCCGTAGGGTGGGGTGACCGTTAATCCATGCAGCAACTTGATCAGTCCTCTGACCAGGCAGGGCGTTAACCCCATTGCCGGTTAGTGCGAATACAATGCCCAGTGATAGAAATGATCCTATTTTTATGACATTCATAGCAGAGCACCTGTTACCTGAGTCTTGGGTAAATTTTAGCATTTTGATACTCAAACAGAAAAACCCCGACCTCGAAAAGAAGTCGGGGTTTTTGTTACTAAAGCAACATGGCTTTTAGAGCTAGTGGTGCGTTACTTGTCAGCTATCTGCTGTCAGTTATCAGCAGATAGCTGATAGCAACACCTAGAATATTTTCCTAGAATCTAAAGGTGGTACGGATCGCTCCAACCCAAATCGTATCATTGTCATCATCGTGATTAGGATTAAAAATCACGTAGGCTCCTGGAGTAATCGTGATGTTCTTGCTGATGGGGAATTTGTACTGTGCCTCAATCAGGTAGGAAGTATCATCATCTTCATCAGCACCATCAATGTCGGTAGCCTTAGGTGGCACACCTCCCGCAAAACTCAGCACAGCTCCCTCTTTGCCAAAATCCAGGAAAGACAGGTTAGCTGACCAAGTTAAGATTTCAGCATTGTCACCTTCTTCCACGGCACCATTATCATCTTCTGCGATCGCATCAACATAACCAAACCAACCACCTAGGTGAATTTGTGAGCTCAGGCTAAGACTCGCTTGTGCTCCAAAGCGATTAGCAGAGGTAGCCGTCTCCCCAAACGGTTGCTTGGCCAAGTCACTACCAGTGCTACCGGAAAGATTCACATCCTCTCCTGGCTGGTAGCTACGGACGTAGGTCAAAGATATCTCCAAGTTATCAATGGGGGAAATCCCCAATTGAGCGCCAGCGCTATAGGCACCATTGAACAATCCATCTCCCTGAGCAGGACTAGGAGCATCGCCATCATCAGCTAGATAAAGCAGTGATAGATTGATGGCATCACTAAATTGATAGGTGAAACCGCCACCAG
>NZ_JAAHHE010000825.1:0-1585 GCF_010692525.1 Moorena sp. SIO3B2 | reverse complement strand
CCGTCCGTCAAGCCGCTTGGACAATGATTGAGCAAAGGCTCAACCGTATCCGTAGCAATTCTCAAGACATGTTAGCCGCAGTGCGATTACTAGAAGCAAAATGGCAGGATTCCCGAGAATTTGCTACCAAACTCTTTAGCCAACAAATTACCGAACAAGACTGGACACCTGAAGTCATGGTCAGTATTTGTGACAGTACTCGGGATGATGTTCGTCAATTTGGGCGGAATTTAGTCCTACGTACCTTTCAGCAGAGTTATGGTCAAGATTATCTGCTTAAATTTAGTGAACATCCCAGCCAAGACATGCAGCTATTTGCCACTAACTATCTAGAACAGTATGCCGTAGATAATCCCGACCGTTTGCAAGACTTAATCCCTTACTTTATCAGTATTTTGTCTCGGGTTAATCGCGGACGAATTGCTAAACAGCGCGTCTTCGCATTTCTAGAAGCTGAAGCCCAAAAAAGCCAAGCAGCTGCTAAAATAGTAGCAGAAATATTAACACGACAATCCATCACAATGGCTATTGGTGATAAAGCCCGTTCAATTCAGCTCATGCTTAAAATTCACCAAAACTATCCTACTATTCCTCTTCCTATTCAGGTTAAACCAGTATCCGAATTAAGAGGAGTGTAGGGATTTATCAGTTGTGTATTGTAGGGAGTCGGGAGTCAAGCACACCGAGGGAGTCGGGAATAGGGAGTAGCGATAGTACGAGAAACCCTATAGCATTTTCAACTATATCCTGATCGCTTATGAAACAAAGTAATGATTCAGGATAACACCAAAAAATCTTATTATCTATTTCCATTATCTATTTCATAATTTTCCCGATTCTAAATTCTAAATTCTAAATTCTAAATTCTAAATTCTAAATTCCCGATTCCCTTCTTAACAATAAAAAAAATACTTCAATACCCTAAAAACCATGGAATTTAACTACGCCTATAAAAATAGTACAGCAGTTAGCGATCGCGGCAGCAGCACCCAAATGTCCTTCTCCCCAGACACCAAGCGTCCTCCCACTTACTTCATTGGTGAATTAGGGAAAAATGTAGCCTTTCGAGAAGCCATCAGCGCCCTACATGACGTAGTATTTTCCGATTTACGCTTCAAACCCAAAGACAGAACCGAGTATAAACAATGGCGTGCCAACCAAGACCAACAAGACTGGCAACTCATAGCCGCACAACGCCAAGACATCGCCAATAAAATTAAACCCTTACAAGCAGAACTAACTCAATTAAATCAGAACCGATATCAACGATTATCCACCTTTTATAAAGCCAGACAACAGTACTACAATTACCTCTATCAGAAAGACCGTGATGCCTGGTTTGTCCTCGATCCAGTAATTACCGTTCATCCCGATGAAGTCTTCTTTGAATGTTTCAGCCAAGATGAATCCAGTTATGGGCGACTAGGAGCCAGCTACGAAGTTTTTAAAACTATCAACGAATTCGCCTGCGGTACAACAAACATAGATTACTCCGCCGCCCTTTACAACGAATTTCAAAAAATCCGCAGTTACAAGACAACCCAATTTGAAATTGACCCCTCCGGTTTTGAAGTAAAAACCACCC
>NZ_JAAHHE010000824.1:0-1586 GCF_010692525.1 Moorena sp. SIO3B2 | reverse complement strand
CCATTGACTTAACTCCTAAACCGTTTATTCCCAATAAACCGGGTTTTATAAATCAACTATTGTCAACTTTACAATATGTGTGTCTTATAGTAGGATATAGAATTAGTTAAAAGGTAAGCTATCAGCTAATGCGCTACGCGCACGCTACGCGAACAGCCATCAGCCATCAGCCTATGCTTAGATGGGCTTTTCCCTAGACTTTGAATTCGATAAAATCTCGAACTATTAGGTGCGACCCGTGGCGAATTTAATTCTTAATGGGTCAAGCGCACCTTTAAATTCTGCCAAAAGAGGTTTATTTTAAGCTGACAGCTGACCGCTGACTGCTGAATGCTTACGTTAAAAGATTACTTGATTCTATCTATAACAGTTCTCATAGTAATGAGGTACACAAGATTTTTTCTCTCTTGCCGTCTTGATGCAGTCGCTCATGGGGGAAACCACGGCAGTCGCTCATGGGGGGAACCCCCAAGACCGCGCTGCCTCCCCAAGACCGCGCTGCATCGCTCTTGCCTCTTGCCTCTTGCCTCTTGCCTCTTGCCTCTTGCCTCTTGCCTCTTGCCTCTTGCCTATTCCCTGTTCCCTGTTCCCTGTTCCCTATCTCCCTATCTCCCCACCCGAGCCAAAAATTTCCTGCTGGGATACCCAACATGGTGTATAGGAGTTATAGTGCAGCTACCGGGAAGTCTGAAGTCTGAAGTCTGAAGTCTGAAATTCTTTAATATCAAGGATTTCGACTCTAGGACGCGGGTTTGTTATTTCTGCCCCCCTGCATGCACTAGTCAGTTGGCAGAACTCTAATCCAGACAATTGAGGTAATCCTATGACTTTCATCAACAAACTTCATTCAACGCCACAGAATTACTCCGATTTTACTGTACCCTTAAACATTCAAGCATCTGATATATCAATCGTTATTCCCGTTAGGAATAATCAAGAAGGACTGGATTTATTTTTAACTGAATTTTTGAACACCCAGAATCCCCACATCTATCCAAAAGAAATTATTATAGTTGATAATAACTCCAGGCGACCAATTACTATCGCTCAACACTTCCAAGGTAATAATCTTTCGATCAAATTACTGAAATGCTCAAAAAATGATGTGGCCTCTGCCAGAAATGTAGGCATCAACTATGCCAAAGGAGATTGGATATTATTTACCGATAGCCACTGTCTTCCATCTGAATCATTTATCGAAGGCTATCTTAATACTAAAAATGGCTCAATAGGCTATGCAGGTAATGTTAAAGCATGGGGCAAGGATTTATTATCAAACTTTTATGACGGTCAAGAAAGATTCATTCCCTTAACCATGGTTGAAGAGTGCCAGATCAGTAGACCAGAATCATTAATTACAGCCAATGCCCTGATTTGGAAAAAAGCACTTCAACAAATTGGTGGATTTAAAGAAACCATTAGAATTCCCGAAGGAGCCGATCTAGATTTAGCATTTAGATTATTCCAAATTGGTCAATTATCCTATTGTTGGCAATCCACTGTCTATCCTAATCACAATAAAAAAATACCCGAATTTATCCAACGATTTATCAACGATGAAAACAGTAAACTAATGGTGAGTAATC
>NZ_JAAHHE010000823.1:0-1587 GCF_010692525.1 Moorena sp. SIO3B2 | reverse complement strand
TTGGAAAGTAACCCAGTCGGACCGCTGACAATAACTTTTCCTCCTTGTGCAATCCACTCCTGTAACGCTTGGAATTGTTTTGGGTGGAGGAACTCGACATTGGGCAAAAATAGCAAGTTAGTGTTATCGAAGTCAGAGGCTTTCTTAACTTCAGTCAAGTCAACAATACAGTAGTTAACTCCAATTGAATGCAAGCGTTCGGTAATTCCAGACCAATGCCCTTGATTATCCCGACTCTTAACTACTCCCAGTTGCACCGTTTGAGCACTAGCAGCTGGTAACCATGGTAGAGAATTGAGCAAAAGCCCGATCAAGGTACTAACGACAATAGTCTTGGGGTCGATAGGATTAGATTTGAGTATAGTCAAATCTCTGATCAAGGGGGTTAGCTGCTTGGACAAAGAGCACTGCCAATTGGAACTATCACTACTCCTGAACACCGTTTACTCCTTAAATTTTTATTATCCAAATCCTAACCTCTGTTGGTAATTAACAACGTTAGCGAGAAGTGCGGATTTAGATCAGTGCGATCGCATTAGGTATAGCGCTACGCGCAAGTCAGAAGTCAGAAGTCAGAAGTCAGCGATTACTTACGTTTCGGAGTTTAGGAGCGACTGCATCAAGACAATGTTAAACATCTTAATGCGTAGTGGTATATTGGTTCAATTGTAGTTTATGACTGGTATAACCCATAGGGGATATGTCGGCTAAAATTAGCGTAAGCGGTCAGCTGATAGCTGATAGCTGATAGCTGATAGCTTACGAATTATCTGACATGATAGGAATAGTTTTACCATCAATGATTACTTTTGTTTAGTTGATGATTAACATAACTACGAAGAACATTATTAATCGATGATTGATAGCCTTTTCCTTGACTTTTGAACCAGTCTATGATGTCACTATCTAAGCGAATAGAAATCGCTTTTTTAGTAATCGGTTTAACTATTTTGGCATTTTCCCAAAAATTATCGTCTAACTCAGGTATATCTGAGGTATCAATGGCAGAGTCAGGAATAGTTTTGATTTCTTCAAGTCGTTTTGGCGAGATATTCATAATACTTTCTTTTTTCCTTAGGGGTAGCTTTTCGAGCAGAAATTAAGCGAATTTTGCTGTTTCTTTCGGTGTGGGCTACGGTGACAATGACAACGCCTTGTATGGAACCGATGCTAATTTCTCTGATTTCATCATAATCGTATCGTTCATCAATTGACGTAAAAACGATTCCAAAGAATATTTCCTGTGCTTCTTCAAAGCTGATGCCATGTTTTTGCTTATTTTGTCGGTTTTTGTTTTCGTCCCATTCAAATTCCATTAATTTGTATATACTTTTTGTATATACAAGCATTATAACATAAAATTTAGTTTTTGGTTTCTATTCCACTTTCCGGTAAATGGTATATGGACGCGATCGCATTCTAGGGTAAGCGCAAGAAAAAATTGCCCATAGTGTGCATTGGCTAGATATGCTGATAGCTTATTGCTTACCTAGGGAGTAGGAGTATGAAGTAAGGTGAAGTAAATCAAATGGCTTTGATAATTATTAAAAACGCTAGAATTATTTGTGTGGAAAAACAAACCGTAAG
>NZ_JAAHHE010000822.1:0-1587 GCF_010692525.1 Moorena sp. SIO3B2 | reverse complement strand
CTCCAGTCCAGCTAACTGTCTTACTCGTATAGGCTTCACAAACATCCACTACTATTTTGCCGGTTTCCGAAGCTTTATGCTTTAAAAACTCTTTAAACCTAAAATGGGAAAATGTGAGCAAATTCCGTACAGTTTTTGACCGGATTTTTCTTTTTCCTTTTTTTGACATTTCAGACGTCTCAAAAGTTGGAAGTAATATCACATCAAAGTGGTCAACTAAGAATCGAGCAGCTTTGTGATGGAGTTCGTTTATTAGATTTTGAATTCTAATGATAATTCGCCTAGCAGCTTTCCTCATTCGTCGCTTCTGATTCCTAGACGCCTTGCTAATTTTTGACAGTAAATTATCAAGATGAGTACAAAGTCTCTGAATTCTGGAAAAATCTCCGTGACCAATCTTTCCTACAGAATTTTCGCTAAAAAACGTCAGAAATGTTCTAACACCGGGGTCTATCGCTACCACTCTACCTTGGTTATCGGCTTTCGTTTGAGTAGTTTGATGAGGGACTGTTAAATAGTAGTCCCCATTCGTGCTGGTTAATCGACAATCTCCCCTGTTATCAGGCAAAGATTCGGAAAAGGTTAAAGTCCCTAATTTTGTGTGATAAACCCCCTTCTCCGAGACCGCTGACTTTGGGATGTAGCAAGACTGAACAGGATTTTTTCGAGACCTAAACCTAACCCGATTAATTTGCCCAGTCTTTTTGTACTTTTTCTTGGATTCCCTGACAGCGGTGCAAGCATCCTTAATCCCTATGGATTTAATTTGATAAGGCACTGCTTTACACCACTCGGGAAGGTCATTTAATATCCCAGTTTTGATAGCTTTCCAATTAGCTTTTATTTCGCCATTTTGGAGTATCTTGACGGTTTTATTGAATACATAACGGGACACTCCAAACCATTTACGAATAATGGAACGTTGTTCAGCATTGAGGAATATCCGAATCTTTTTTGATTTTTGCCCCGTACTTTCGGAGTCCGTGAACCCGACAAGAGAAGACGTGAATGATTCAGAGAAGATCCGCTGTGAGTTCGGATCCTCGACAGCTTTCAGGCTGGTCGAGAACCAGGATTTTGCCACCGTTGAGCTCTGCCAGGTATTCAAACAGTTCAAACCCGAATCGAGTGAGTCTGTCTCTACAGGCAACAACAATAGTGAGCTGACATCCTTGCATAAGTCGTTCCAGTATGGTTCTAAGCCCTTTCCTTTTGTAGTTGAGTCCTGAACCGATATCCTTGATGATTTCCGCTTCTGGGAACATGGAATGCATGTATGCGACTTGCCTGGCGAGATCGTCAAATTGCTTGCTGCTACTGACTCGGCAGTAACAAATTGTGACTGGCTCGGGAGCTTTTCGTTTCCCCAAAGTGGCAAGACTAACTGTATCGAACATTCTGTACCCGCTTGGGGTTCGTTCGCATTTGATGATGCCATTGTCTGCATATTTCCTCAAAGTGGTTTGAGAGAGTCCCGTAAGTTCGACCGCCTTAGGTCGTGGTACTAGTGTCATGTCTCTATTCTAACAATTATGAAAAGACTTTACTAGACTTTATGACACTTTGCATAACTGTCTACTAACCCCT
>NZ_JAAHHE010000821.1:0-1630 GCF_010692525.1 Moorena sp. SIO3B2 | reverse complement strand
CAGCGTTCTATAAGTACAAAGTCAACAACAACATCTCCGTCACCCCTGGTGTGATTTGGCTTCTCAATCCTAACCAAAGTTCTGACAACGATGATGTGGTCATTGGTACTCTCAGAACCACCTTCACCTTTTAATTTTTAGGCTTGACGTCCCGCGCTCTACCCATGGTTGGTGAGCGTCGGGATCAAAGCTGTTAGGGAAATTTGACTGGAAACTTTACGACCGAGCAAGCCCCCTCACCACTGTCATCCCTTTGCTTACAGGAAGCGGGACCCCGAAACCTCCATCGCCTCACTATCGGTAGCGATCCCTTGAAGGTGCTAGCTCTTCGGGCTAATGGCGAAGCGGGACCCCAAAGCGTCCATGCTATCGCCACTTACTAATACATTTTTTGATAAATTTGTCAATTTGTAAAATATAATACAAATTCGTACCTTTCGCCCCTTTGGGATTGCCTGTTGAACCCTAGGCTAGGCAAAGGGAGAGGCCAAAGCGTCAATGCGATCGCCACTGACCAATACATGTTTTGATTTGTTTGTCAATTAGTAAATTTTGATACAAATTTGCAGGATTATAAGCACTTTTCTCTCTCGGTAGAAAAGTGTTGACTAGCTAAAAATGTGTAGGTAGATTTAATTTGTAAGCCTAAATAAGGGTTACATTACACCCGATAGCAGTTTTTTTAACAGGCTGTTATGGGTTCCAGATGCTAGTTAGTTATCCATTTTTGGAGTTAATGATCATGAAAGGTCTCTTGAAAACAATTGCTTGTTTTCTGTTTACCGTGGCAATCTCTTTTGGTGTATTTGCAAATAATGCTTTTGCAGGTGACTTTAGCCAAAGTTGCTCTGTTCCCCATGTTAGTGCTTCTGAGTTATGCGCTCATTGTTACACGAGGGATCATCAGTTCAACTACACTTGTATTGACCTGAACTATTACATTGAAAATCTTGATGGTAATCTTGTCTGGCAGCCTGACAACTTCATTGAGACTTGCAAGGAGACTTACCTCTCCGGTGAAAGTATCATGAATGCTAAGTGCGAGAAAATTGATGGAAGCTTGAATCAGGCCGACATTGATCTAGATGAGCACATTGCCAACGATGATGGCAATCTCGTATACGAGCCATAGATAGAATTTATTGAATTCTGTCTGGTGAGCATCCCTACCAAATAGTGGCTAGCTGTGCTCAACCAAAACTCAAAAATGAATTGATTTAGTAGTGGGTGAGCCTAGCAATTTGGCTTGGGTTTACCCATTACTAATTAAGCTGATAGCTGATAGCTGATAGCTGATAGCTGAATGCTTACTATCAAACAAAAAAGCGCTCCCCATCTGGAGAGCGCTTTTTTTTAATCAAGTAGATTAAGCCAAGTTGAGATTAACCGTTGATGACTGGAGCAGTCAAAGCTACGGGAGTAGCTTCACCAGCAGCTAGGTCTAGAGGGAAGTTGTGAGCGTTACGCTCGTGCATTACTTCGAAACCTAGGTTGGCACGGTTGAGTACGTCAGCCCAGGTGTTGATCACGTGACCTTGTGAGTCAATGATGCTCTGGTTGAAGTTGAAACCGTTGAGGTTAAATGCCATGGTGCTGATGCCCAGTGCAGTAAACCAGATGCCGATTACAG
>NZ_JAAHHE010000820.1:0-1631 GCF_010692525.1 Moorena sp. SIO3B2 | reverse complement strand
CTACCGAAAGTAATTCCCAGACTCAAACCACTACAGGTGCTGATGCGGTTGATGACGCGATCGCAAAGGGAATTGATTTAGATGGCTCGCCAATCCCCAAAGCTAAGTTAGACCTTTACAACCAAGTGATGGGATTGGAAGCTCAACGGCAACGAAGCGGTGTCAGCAATACCATGAGATCAAGAATTGTGCGGATTGGAGCGAAGCATATCTCTCAAGCAGAACTCAATCAAATGCTGCTCGATGCTGATTTTATCCCTCTTAAAGACAAAGAGATTGCTTTTTACTACGGGGGTAAGTAAAGTGAATTTAGTCTATCAGAGTTCACATTTAAAACCCATGCACAGTTTTTGAGCTGGAAACGTGAGCAGGCCAAACTACTAAAAAACACAGGCCAGTCTTATGAATCGTGGTTCTTAGACGATGATGGCAAAATTGACTACCAACGGATGATTGAAACATTGGATGAACTAATCAGAGCCGGTGCGATCAATTTCGCTTAAACACGAAAAGCCAGCAAACACTGTAATCTGCCACGGTAACGCAAAAACCACCCATAATTTGGAGTGCTATTTAGAGGTCAAACAACGAATAGCTGCAAATTATGGTTGGGGGGAAATTGAATCTGATCAACCCAAAACACTAGACAATCATTGGGCAGAACTAGAACCCAGTTCCAACGACTGAACACAAAGATACTGAGTCTTATATCTCACCGTGGTTTCAGGTGGAACCCGTAATTATATTATTGACAGTAATGAGACCAAGTACCACACACATAAAAGACCAAGTACCAAGTGCAGAATTACAGTAATGAGACCAAGTACCACACACAGAACAATTGACTTGCCTAGCTGTTTATCGCCCATAATACCAATTTTTACAACACATGATGGTCATATCGCCAAATATGTTCCACCGACCATGCCTAATAGCACAGTCACTCTTATAACCGACAGCATAGGGCGGCAAAAAAAATAGGAGTCATAACCCTCCAATTTTAGGTGTTATGACCCACAAATTTTCCGCGTCCAGATGGCTTTTTACTACGGCGGTAAGTAGGATAGCAAAGGGAACAGGGAACAAAAATTCTCACAATTGATTTAGGCTCCCTAGAGTATAAATCTCAATAGGGTTGGCGAATCGCTATACCTCAGAGCTAACTCACCAACCCTATTTGCTAATAGCTGATTGCTGATCGCTGATCGCTTACCAGCAAACACCTTAAACTAAGTTAATACTTACCTGCTCCAATACTGTAGAAATTGCTTGAATCAAAACTTGGGAATTCTCTGCTACAGTTGCAGTAATTTCCCTGGTCATCGGTAAGCTATCCACTACGATACCGGTACACAATAACATCATATAGAGAATTGAGTACTTAAACATAGACCGGGCAAGTTGATTGTCTTTAGGTTCCTGAAGCAGCAACCATGCTTTTTTGATAAAAATACTGCCCAAAAGAATAGCAACTATGCCATAAACCACTCCCGATTCTCCTAAGGGATAGATCAACAATAGGGAAGTGGGGACGACTAATAAGGTGTAATACCAGATTTGACGAACAGTAACCTCTTCACCGGCTACTACCGGTAACATGGGTATCCCAACTTTGGCGTAATCCTCGTGAA
>NZ_JAAHHE010000082.1:0-24895 GCF_010692525.1 Moorena sp. SIO3B2 | reverse complement strand
GCTAATACCAACAAATCCGATGTCTATCCCCTGGTTGGGGACCGTTACGTACTGGGGCGCAGTTCCAAATCCTGTGACATAATCGTTCGCAACCCAGTAGTCAGTCAAGTTCATCTCTCCCTAGAACGGTATGGTAGACGTGGCCGTAGGTTTATCATAAAAGACCAAAACTCTACCAATGGTATCTATCGTGGCAGACGCCGACTTTCTTCCTTGCTTCTGTATCACGGAGACACCCTGACCATCGGCCCACCAGAACTCGCTGCATCAGTTCAGCTACAGTACGTCTATCCTCCCCCCTGGTATATCCAAGGAATTCGTTACTTTCTCTATGGCATCGGTGGGATAATTGCCTTAGTGGTATTACTGATTGGATTTGAAACCCTGAAAGCACCATCAGTCAGACCATTGCCCGAGGGAGTCACAGGCCCTGTGATTGTTTACTCTCGTGACCAAATTCCCCTACGGCAACCCCGGACCGATGCTCACCGAGAACTTAGGAGGTTATCGGATTTTTCCCCATATTTGCCGAAAGCAGTGATTGCTTCAGAAGACAGCCGCTTTTACTGGCACTTCGGAGTAGACCCCTATGGGATTATGCGAGCTGTAGTGCGGAATCTTCAAGGGGGAGGTATTCGCGAAGGTGCTAGTACGATCACTCAGCAGGTAGCAAGAAGCCTATTTCCCGAGTATGTCGGTCGAGCCAATACCGCAGACCGGAAAGTGCGGGAAGCAATTATTGCCCTAAAGTTAGAGACAGTTTACAGTAAGGACGCGATCTTAAAGGCTTACTTAAACCGAGTTTACTTAGGTATAGAAGCATTTGGTTTTGAAGATGCTGCTCAGTTTTACTTCGACAAATCAGCAGCTAATGTGAATATCCAAGAAGCCGCTACTTTGGTAGCAAGTTTGCCAGCACCCAATAGCTATAACCCAATCCAAAATTATGATACCTCATTACAATTACGGAATCGGGTGATTGACCGCATGCACGCTTTGGGAATGATTGGTCGAGAGGAAGCCAATCGAGCTAGGCGATCGCGGATTGAAGTTAGCCCCAAAGCCCGAGAAATGCTTTCTAGCACCAAGGCACCCTATTTCTATAACTACGTTTTCCAGCAATTGAGGAGGTTACTGGGCAAAGAGTTGGCTAAGGAAGGTAATTTTATTGTAGAAACTACTGTAGATACTGAGTCTCAGGCCAAAGCTGAAGCTGCTCTACGGGACTATGTCAAGAACACTGGTAGCCGCTTAGGATTTTCCCAGGGAGCGATCGCAAGCCTGAATACCAGTAATGGCGAGATTCTAGCCATGGTTGGAGGAGCCGATTACCAAAAAAGCCAGTTTAATCGCGTTATCCAAGCCAAGCGTCAACCAGGCTCAACCTTTAAACTCTTTGCCTATGCTGCTGCCTTAGAAAAAGGGATTTCACCAACCGAAACCTACTCCTGCTCTGGGATTAAACGGATTAGACGTTGTGAGCGGTCTGGAGATGCTACTGAAATTGATATGTATGCTGGTTTGGCTCAATCGGAAAATGCGGTAGCGATCAGGGTAGCTCAAGATGCTGGTTTAGATAGAGTAGTACGGATGGCGCAACGGTTGGGTATTAGCTCAAAACTGGATCCTGTGTTTGGTTTAGCCTTAGGTCAAAGTGAAGTTAGTCTATTGGAAATGACTGGAGCCTATGGTGCGATCGCAAATCAAGGGATGTGGTATCGTCCCCATGGCATTATCAGAATTCTCGACAGTAGTGATTGCACGGATAACCAAGACTACCAAACCTGTCGAGTAATCTACAACTTCGCTGATCAGCCAAATATCAGCAAGCAAGCGGTTTCACCAGCCGTAGCCAACACCATGACAGAAATGCTTCAGGGTGTAGTAACCAGTGGCACCGGTCGCAGTGCCCGGATTGGTCAAGGAGAAGGGGGAAAAACCGGTACTACTGATAAAAATGTAGACTTGTGGTTTATCGGTTTTATTCCCAAGCATCAGATCGTTACAGGGATTTGGTTCGGCAATGATAATAATTCTCCTACTAGTGGCAGTAGTAGCCAAGCTGCCCAGTTGTGGGGTAAATATATGGCTCAGGTGGTACCGAAAGAGAGTTGATACCGATACTTTTTAGCTACCAAAGTCTACCAATATCGACCCCTTTTCGAGGTTGAAAGTTATCGCTATCTTGACACTCCCTGGTCATTAGACGCGGGGATTCCTAGATCGACGAACCACCGTAAACCGACGTGTCCTCGGGAAGAGGCAGTACTTAACCAAGAATCCGTAGTAACCTACCAAATTCCCAGTCAATTCACGACAGACCTAGAGGGCAGTTCTCCTTAGGCGTTTGGGTACTTACTTGAGAGTGCCTTAAAAACTGTTTTCCTCCCTTTTCCCATGTTCCGGTGTGCCCCACCGTACATTGAGGTACGACCCAAGGGAGATTTACTTGCCCTAGGAGGCGCGCACCGTGTTTTTTCAAAAGTGTTTTTTCTAGGTTCACACGCCAATTGTTGGTTGACGATTGGGTTTTTAAAGAGGACTTTCCCTACCCTCTGAGCATTACTACTTTATAGGCGGTCAGACATGGTTTCCTTCCAGCTGTCTATCACGGTTTTTCAGCCTGTACTCTATACTTAATTATACATGAATTGCGACGACGATACCGGAATTCCAGAAATATTTTTTCGCGGTGGCTAAAGCCACTATATAATAGTTAAATTTCCTAGACCTGACTGGTGACATGTTAGCAGTTTCACTAATTACCATTATCTTGCCGATAAATAAGATTAGGTTGATGGCCAGTTTCATAGTATTTTAGGGACAAGCCTATTTTGAGAGAGTCAACGTCTTTTTTGTCAGCTTTGTTATGAAACAGCTCCTCAACCAACTACAAAACCAACACAAATACATAAAATCCCTAATTATCCCTGTTTTAGCTATCCTGTTAGCAAGCGGAATAATTGCAGCACCAGCCAATGCCATCAATCTCTATCAAATGCCTAACATTAGCGCTGGAGAACCGACTTGGGTAATTGACAAGTCAGAAGTTCTCTCTCGCTTTACAGAAGGCAAGTTGACTCAATCCTTAGAGGATTTAGCGAAAGCAACGGGCAATCAAGTTAGACTTGTCACTGTCCATGGCCTAGATTATGGTGAAACAGCAGCAACCTTTGCCCAAGGGTTGTTTGAAAAATGGTATACTACTCCAGAGGAGCAAGCTAATCAAACCTTGATAGTGCTGAATACTGTGACCAATAACAGTGCTATCGTTACTGGCAATGCCGTTAAGGAAATTATGTCCGATGACATTGCTGAAAGTGTGGCTTCTGAAACCCTAAAGGTGCCGCTGCGGGATGGTAACAAGTATAATCAGGGTTTCTTAGATGTAAGCGATCGCATAGTAGCTGTTTTATCTGGCGAACCTGATCCTGGTCCTCCTGTAGTTGAAGAAGAAATCAACATTGCTGGCAACTTTAAGAGTGCAGAAGAAACTAAAAACAGCAATGCCACCCTTTGGGTTGTAGTTATTTTGGTTGTTGCTACAGTTGTGCCGATGGTTACCTACTTTTTCTACCAAGGTTTTTCTTGACACTCCCCGGTCTAAAGACGCGGGGATTCTTCACTCAACGATCCGACTTGCTGAACCTTGCCGGAGCCAAGAACAGTAGAGGCCAAATCTCCTGAAGCGTTGGGGTCTTAGACCGAGGTTCCGGTGTGCCCCACCGTACCTAAGGCTCTATTAAGAATGTTGATTGCGGCATTATGGTCTCTGTCTAATTTGCAACCACATTTGCACACGTGAGTTCTAGTTGACAGGGACTTTTTCACCGTTTCGCCGCATTCAGAGCAGTTCTGACTAGTATAGGCGGGATTCACTGCTACAGTGACTCGGCCAAACTTAGTTCCAAAATACTCCAACCATTTCCTGAATTGATACCAACCAGCATCATTAATAGACTTAGCTAGACAATGATTCTTGACCAAATTTTTGACTCTTAAGTCTTCGTAGGCGACCAGGTCGTTAGACCGGATTACGCAACGTGCCGGAGACGAAACCTTAGAAGAGTGCAGCCTTACAACAAAACCTGCCACCTTTGATGCATAGCCTATCAACTATAAAGGCTGCACTCTTCTTGCGGTAACTTCTAACCAGTCTCTTGGCGTGTTCTTCACGTTGCCTACTTATGTTAAGATGATGCCTGCCTAGTCTATTAATAGCTTTTCTGCGATTGGATGAGCCTTTCTTTTTGCGAGAAACTCGACGTTGATAAAACTTTAGACGCTTTTCTCCAGCCCTGTAAAATCTAGGATTAGGCTCAGCGTTTCCATCAGAGTCAGTATAGAACTCTTTTAGACCTACATCTAATCCTATGGTTCTTTTGGAGGGGGTTAATTCCTCTTTTACCTCAACTGCAACACAGAATTGTACATAGTAGCCATCAGCTCTTTTTACGATGCGAACCCGTTTAATTTGCTTCAAATCAAAGCGCCACAAGTCCCATGTCCCTTTGAGCTTCAGCTTACCTATGCCTTTTTTGTCCCTGAAAGTTATAGCTTTTTTGTTAGGTGAAAGCTTCCATCCAGATTGTTTGTACTCAACAGAGCGACAGTGCTTTTGGAATCTGGGGAAACCTTTCTTTCCTAGCACCTTCTTTTTGCAGTTGTCATAAAATCGGACAATCGATGACCATGCACGCTCAGACGCTGCTTGTCGTGCTGTTGAATTCAATTCATTAGCGAAAGGGAACTGTTTAGCTAGTATCTTGCAGTATTTACTAAGATCATATTTTCCAGTCCCTTTATTGTCCATCCACAATCTAATGCAAGAATTACGAATAAACTTGACCGTCCGAATAGCCTCGTCTATTGCAGTGTACTGACTATCTTTACCGTACGCTTTGAATTCAAGTATGATCACCGGATATCGACCTCCTCCGTTACTATTTTATTCTACACTATCTGGCGACAAATACCCGGACAGATTCAAATATTTACGGCGACTAAAGTCGCTACTAGCTTTCATCCCGGAGACGAAACCTGATTAATAGTGCAGCCTTACAACAAAACCTGTCACCTTTAATGCATAGCCTACCAACTTGCTTTGGCTGCACTATTCTTGCGGTAACTTCTGACCCGGTTTAAAAACACGGGGCTTTCAGCTTTGGTTGTTCCGTAAATAACCAGCTATCAGCTGTCAGCTGATAGCACCTCAAGTAGCGTGCACGCAGCTGACAGCTGATAGCTGACAGCTGATAGATTACAAAGTCAAAGAGATGATATATATCTCATCACTTCTGGAGTCGCATCAAACCATTCCCCAGAAATCCTAAGATGTTGGAACTTTCTGTGAAATTCGGTTTCCATCTTAGCACTTCCTGGGATAATTTTTATTAGTTCTAAAGTCTTTACACTCTTAGTTTCAAGCCCTCTAATATTACCATTGGGGTTAGTAGTGTAACCGATCCGAATCGCATTGCGTCCCTTGTCTAAGATAAAGTAAAGCCTAGCTGGATTTTCTTCCTCAGGGCTGGAGAGGCAGCTTTGTACTAAAGTCCCTGTGGCTTTGTGCAACCGAATAAAGGTTTGAGCGTCACTAGCGTATTCTGGAAGCTTAGAACGCTCTACAGCCATGGTCATATAACGCAATGCGGCTGCGTGTCTTCCCTCCGACGCTTCATCGACAGCCAGGGCTAGCAGGTCATAGGGTGAGCATTGGCGAAAATTACTCATTATTGTTGTACTTGGGCTGAGCAATACCTGATTTGTATGCTAGGAATTGGTAATATTAGCACACCTAATGACCTTATGTAAAGACCTGATCTCAATTCAGATCCGGGAAATCTGATCTGTGCTTTGGTAAGCTATCAGCTATCACCTAATAGACATCTCCAAAAATTAACCTCAAACCCTTGCACTGCCTGGGTCAAAACCGAGTTTCTGGAGATGTCTAATGCGATCGCGCACCCTACTTGATGTGCTATCAGCTAATGTGCTAAGCGCACCCTACTTGATGTGCTTATGGGCTATTAGGAAGCTACGGAACTTTTGAATAAAATAAGTAAGCATTCTTTTAATATTAGTTATGGCAAGCTGACGGCTGACCGCTGACCGCTGAATGCTTACGTGCTTTGTGCAAAAGCCACGTTTATTCAAAATACTCCTCAACTGCTAATCAATCCGGAATCTGAAAGTTAATCTCGCGCTTAGTAAAGGGCAAATCTTGATTAATAGCCTCAATTTCCTCACGTTCCATTAAATTAACCTCATCGATATAGTTTTGAAAAATCCGGTCAAAGCGTTTATCGTAGAATCGATGAACACTATAGTTAGCAGTTGCTGGGAAACCACGACGCTTCTTGTGACGCCCACCAGCACCAGGGTCAAACATGGTGATTCCTTGGCCGATTGCCCACTCAATCGGTGCATAGTAACAGGCTTCAAAATGTAGGCAGTCAAATTCTTGAAAACAGCCCCAATAACGACCATACAAATGATTGCCCTTATTTATACAAAAGGACATTCCTACTGGTTTTTGGTCATCCTCCTCCCGATAAGCAGCAATTAGTACCACTCGCTGACGGTAGTTAGGATACAACTGTTTAAAAAACTGGCGCGTGAGATATTTGCTACCCCACATAAATTTATCGCAGGTGCTGCTGTAGAAGCTGTAGATTAAGGGAAACAAGGATTTTTGAATGTCATCCCCCGTTAAGATTTTCAGGGTCAGACCTGCTTTGGCTACAGCCTTACGTTCTCGTTTAATATTGCGGCGTTGATTGGCATTAAAGACCTTTAGGTAATCCTCAAAACTACTAAAGCCTTGGTTTTGCCAAATATAGCTGTGATGTAGCCAGCCCTTAAAACCATTGCGTTCAATTACTGGTCGCCAATCCGGGTCAACAAAGAGGAAGTGACAACCAGACAGATGATTGCGATCGCAAAAATTATCAATAGCACTTACCATGATTTGTGTCAACTGATCTTCATCTTCTCCCGGTGCGATCAAAAACCGATAGCCTACCGCTGGGGTAAATGGTGTCATACCCAACAACTTCGGATAATAGGAAATGCCCAAGCGATAGGATAAATCCGCCCACTGTTGGTCAAAGACAAACTCTCCGTAACTGTGACCTTTGACATACATAGGTGCAGCAGCGATCAGCTGTCTATCTCGCCACACCGTTAAGTGATTGGGCAACCAACCGGTTTTAGCAGTAGCACTGCCAGATGTTTCAATAGTATTCAACCACTCCCACTCCAGAAAAGGGGTTTTTAGGGGTTGGGCAAGGTGATCCCAAGGGGATTGGGGAATATCTGCCATGCGGTTGACCCAGATAACGGAATAGTCAAGCTTGGGTTGTTGAACCATTGGGGTAATCTAGGATTAGGGGAACTTGAGATTGGTCAAGTCAGCAAGTCTGTTCGCGTAGCGTGGCCATTCGCGTAGCGTGGCCAATAGGCCAAGGCCAAGTCTGAAACAATTCCTTCGATCAATTACTCAGAAACTGGCATGTTTGTTACCTTGAGCCTTAACGTTTTTACAGTTTACTTCAAGTATGTAACTTCAAGTTTTATTTTATCGATCGAGGGAGTTATCAGACGAGATATGACCAGATATCCTGTCTCTTAGTTTAAGTTAAATTAACTTGACACCATAGGCTGGCATTGTACCTGCACCAAACAAGACCCCATCAGCGAGAGCCACTTGTTTTTCCAGATGGGCTAGAAAGGTTAGTAAATCTTTTACATAACACATCTAGTCACAGACTTCAAACCCTGAAGGTCTTGATAGTCAAGGAAAATCCTTGGCAGATCTACTCGCATCCGATCAGGTCAACGGCAGTTTGCCCTGATCATCAAGTCAGCTCTGCTACAGACACCAGCCTCACAACGGCAGATATTGTCGAGCTATCCGGTAGTGATTAACCAACAAGGGAAAGTTTTGACTGATCACTATCAAGAGCCCAGTGAGCTGATAACCTTCAATTGTTTCTCACCAAAAGCGTCTGCTTCTGAACTAGCAATGGTAATTAGACCCTTGATTTTACGGTCATCAATCACTGGCACGCTCAGAAATGACCGCACTCCTGCCAAATCCAAACCCCCAGATACTATCCCCACTACCTGCCCATCATTTCCAATCACTGGTAAAGAAACCACGGCAACCCACAGGTTACTCTTCGCCCGAAAAACTGTTGATATATAGGTGCGTCCCTTGATAGCTTGTTGAAAATAGCGGCGATCGGAATAGTATTTATCAATTAAATCTAATTCCGGGGCTTCTGGGTAGCGATAAATCATCACCCCCTGACGATTGATTAGATTCCAGCCCGCCAATCCAGCCATCGCGTTTTGCATCAGGGTGCTCTCTCGTAGTGCTTGCCCTAAGGCAGCAACATTTAGCGATCGCGTTTCCGAACAAAATGCTAGAAAACTTAGAGTAACAAACAGTCGCTTCAGGTCATTTTGGGCTAAATAAGCCACGGTTTTTGGGGCATCAGTTTCCTGTGATGCCACTAACTCCATCTGAATTTGGTCTGGTTGGAGGTCTAGGTCAGTTAAGCTAGCCAAGGTAATCAGTGCCAAAGCTAGCAATTGCTCAGCCGCAGTAGTAGTTGACTGCTGACCTAGCACAATAAGCAACCGAGTCTTTTGCTCTTCTAGAAGAAGCATACCACAAATTGGTGGGTCAATAGTTGCCTTGATTTGGTCAAAGATTGTTTGCCACACCGCTTGGTTGCCTGTCATAATTTTTAAACATAAATGTTTTTATATTAAGGGGCAATGATAGTGTAAAGGCTATTTAGCATCAGAATCTAGACCGTATTTCTCAAACAAACTCATAAATATAAGACTAACGGCTGAGAATAGTTGATCAGTTCATAAATTTTGGTATTTTGCGCGCGTCTTTCTGGAGTGGTCGATAGCAAAAGTTTGTTCCGACACGCTGATTTCGCTAGATGTTATGGAAGCGTCGAGAGATTTTCTACTGTTTGGGAAATGAATCGTGATCGAGAATCGTTGATTAAGATGGGGTGCTCTCAATCACAATCCCGTTAGTGGGGGAGATACTGTAAGGGTAGGGACGCTGATCTGCCTTAGCGCCACGAATTTTACTAATTCGCAGCCAATTTTTGTAGCCAATGTCTGCTCCGTTATTCATTTCATCCCAGTCAGGTGAATAAAGGTCTATTACCAGATCATAAAGGTTCAGTAAATTGTAGCGATCGCTTTTTTCGATTCCGTCCTGAGCAAAAATATCTAACACTGCCACATCAGGCTGACGGAGTTGGCGATTTTTGCGGTAGACCAGCTTAATAAATTCTCTAGGGGTACAGCTGATTAGTAGAGGCGTGAGGGAGTCAAAGATTACTCGACAGGGTTTAGGCATTTGCTCGAGCTGTTGCGCAATCCTGAGCAAAAGCATCTCCGGGTCATTGAGATTCAGGTGTACAGAATTTGCTGGCAATGTCTCTACCATGGGACTAAAGGTATCGAGGATCACCAACTGCCCTGCTTCCAGGTAGGGGTCAGGGAGTAATCCCCAACTTGGGAGGGTTTGATAAACTTGCTGCCTAGGAATATCGGCACTAATATATAGCACTGATTCTTGGCGATGCAAGCCTGAGAGCAAAAACTGATAGGCTAGGGTACTCTTACCCAGTCCGGGAGCGCCCTCCACCAAGCAAGCGGTGTTATAGGGGATTTTGCCTGGGAGCAATTGTTGCAGTGACCCAAACACTAAATAGGTCGTATCCCCAAGAAATTTTAATGATTCGGTGGTTGAGGGGGGGGATATTTGGCTGGGACTGTAAAATATCTCAATACCGTTTTCTGTGATTGCCATGGGGTGAGAACCACAGACATGGTCAGATGCTCGCATTTTAAACACTTCTAGATAGCGATCGCGTCTACGACCAACCAGTTCTTTTGATAGCACAATCATGCCATCGACAATGGTTTCTTCCACACCAAAGCTGGATAGGTGTCCAGTTTCATGAGCAGGGATACCTGAGATCAAGATACCCACTCCACCGATTTGTTGCATCAGGGTTGCCAATTGGAAGGTCTTTTCTCGCTGGATGGCTCGGTTATTGACTTTGTAGAGCAAGACTGATATTGAATCCACCACAAAACGTTGAGGCTGGAAGGAGGCGATTTCCTGAGCAATTTGATCTAGGTGTTCTTCAACCCGGATGTTAGTTTGGGTAACAAAGACAATGCGCAGCATTTCCTGTTGAATCAGAAGTTCTAAGTCCCAACCAAAACCGGCTGCCATCTGGGACAGATGAGAGGGGGTTTCCTCAAAAGAAAAGAGCAAACCTTTTTCCCCTCGGTCAACTCCAGCCATGAGAAACTGTAGGCCAAAGGTAGTTTTACCAGTGCCAGCAACTCCCGAGAGGATGATTGAACGACCGTAGGGGATACCTCCCCGCAACAGTTTATCCAAACCCGGAATTCCCATCACCATAAGCCCTGCTGGCACTGACCAACTCACCGACTTTTGCCTGAGGGTTAGGGTAGGGCTGAGAATCCGCACCCCCACATTAGTGATCACAAACGGAAATGGTTCCATATAGGGTGCCAGACCCCGTAATTTATGAACCTGTAACCAACGGCGTTGCTCCCCTGCCTCCTCATGGGTCGAAAGGTAAATAATGCCATCAGCCAAAGCAAATTCTGCACTGTTGCTAATCTGGGAGCGATCGGATTCACTCACTAAAAAAGTAGTGCAACGAGCACTGGCGAGGCGAACCGATAGTTCGTAGCAAAAACGGCGGAATTCACCACTTTTTTCGGTCAGGTCAGCAATGGCCTTAAAAGAGTCAATAACTATAACTTCTGCTTGATGTTGATTGACCAAACCCACTATATGATCCGCCAACCTAGGCATCGGTTGTTCAATTAAGAATGAACCGAGATCACTATAGATCACCTGCTCACCAAATACTTGAGCATCGAAGAATTGGAAGTGCTGCATATAACGCACCACCTTGAGGGTTGGCTCGGAAAGGGTACTGAGATAAAGAGCTCTCTTATGGGGTTGGTTCTTGATAGTGTTAAACAGAATCTGCTGCACCAAAATGGTTTTGCCAGTGCCAGGAGCCCCTGCCAAGATATTCAATGAGTAGATGGGAAAGCCACCGCCCAAAACGGCATCCAGATTTGGCACTCCTGTGGACATTAATTTGATTGTGGGCTTAGTCATTAGCCATTAGTGATTAGTCATTAGTGGTAATTTAACTAATAATCAATCCAAATAATCAATCAAATCGTAGCTTTGTAATAGGTTGTATTCTGATGTTCCCAGGTAATTACCATACCCTGCTGCTTGAGATTCTCTAACTCATGGAGCAAGTCTTGAGGGCTGAATCCAGTGCGATTGGCTAATTCATTGATGTCCATCTCCTCCACCCCCTGCAAGATTTTCATGATATTACGACTCTGGTTAAGCAACTCCTTAAAGCCATTGTCATTCGAGTAAGTATTATTAAAGACAGGCATTCCAGTCAGCACACCAGTTTGAGCTTGAATCACCTCGTCGATGCGAATTCCATCTGAGGTAATTTCAAAAAACCGGATTTCTTTGCTGTGGGGCGCTCCCCTGACCTTCATAATGTTTATGGCTCGTCCAATGCGACCGGATAGTTCTACATAGCGCAAGAGGATAACATTATCCACCACAAAGGATACGCCATGTTCACTCAACTGAAACGGTCCGAATAGCTCCCCAATTTCGTTGGTTACTATGGTGGTCACACCTTGAAGTTTAAACTGGTTCACTAAGGAGTAAATATAGTCTTTGTAGCGAACCTTATTTGGGGTGGCAATCTCAATATCCTTGAGAGAATCAAGCATAATCCGGCGAGCCTTAACCCTTTCTACAACAGCTTTAACTTTAGCAGCATGGATATCCGGCTGTAGTTCTACGGGAGAATCATACAGATGCACTAGCATTCGCTGCTTTTCCATGGCCTCTAAATCCCAACCTAAGGACAGGGCAATGGCTTTGAGCTGTTGGGGATTTTCTTGAAAGGTAACAATTACTCCAGGCTCCCCTTGGAGAATTCCAGCCACAATGAAGTGAAGTCCCATCAAGGTTTTACCAGTGCCTGCGCCTCCAGCAACCATAGTTGCCGTGCTATGCTGCAATCCCCCATCTAACATCCTATCCAGTTCAGGGATGCCAGTGGAAAGTTTTTGTTGGCTGGTCTTCTGCTTCGATGATAAGTTTTTCAGCATCTTAATCCGGGGATAGACTTCTATGCCAGTCTGACTGATTTCAAAGGGATGCAAGCCGGTAAAATAATTTTCCCCTCTGAGTTTGAGCACATCTAAATAACGCTGGTAGTGTAACCCCAGAGGCTGATTTTGCAGACGAATAATCCCATCGGCGATGGCAAAGATGGGTTGATGTTTAATTTCTTCGTCAGTGTATTCCCCTACTAAAAAAGCTGTTACTCCCCAAGTAGTCAGACGCACTGAGAGGTCGTAGCCAAACTTACGTACTTCTACGGGATCCGTTGCCAAATCATGAATAGCTTTAAAGCTATCAATGCCGATCAGCCCAGGTCGGTACTCCTTTACGTAATTAATAATGGCAGCGATCGCTTCTGTTAGACCCTGCTCTCGGATAATCTCGCCGATGTCGAGATAAATTACCGCAGTACCTACCTTACTGGGGTCAAAAAAATCAAACTTTTGTAGGTAGTGCAGTAATTTTACTGAAGGTTCCGATAGGGTAACGAGATAAAGGGCTTTGTGCTGTGTACTAGCATTGGTGTATAGTATTTGCTGGGTAAAGATTGTCTTACCAGATCCGGGTGGCCCAGTGATGATGTTAATGGACAATTCCGGAATACCACCAGCCAGAATCGAGTCTAGACCAGGAATACTAGTAGGCAGTTTACCTAAGGGCTTTGTCCGAGGCCTGATCATATAAGTTTTTTCCCTTCAATTTCCTTGAGTAATTGTCTGACTAGAATGTCGCCCGTCAAGATGGCTAGAATATCGATTAACGTTGTGACTAACTCTTTGAGGGCCTCAGGAATTAGTAACCGTTGTTCTGGTGAAACCTTTTGGCGAAACACCTCAAACGAAATTCCCTCGGCACTCGATTCTAAATAGCCAATCAGGGGATATTTTTCCGTTGTCAAAGCTAGAGCTCTTTCCATAATCGACACTACTGTCACTCTACCTAAGGTCGGCATAATCCGGCTCCAGATCGTGGTGAGCAAATCTTCGTAAATGTCGATAACTTCTTCTTTACGGGCCTCGGTCTTCGCCTGGTCAACTTGCTCCTGGACTTGCTGTTGAAGTAGTTGTGGCGATCGCATCTCCATTTCTCTATCAGGATCGCTCATAGCATTATCCTCAAATTTTCGTTCCCACTTAAGGTTAAGAAAACTATTAGTTGTAGTCATGGGTATCTATGGATAATTCCCAATGTATCCCATCAATTTACAAAGCTTATTCTACTTTTTAATTTAATGGATTTGGTTATATATTTTTTTAAATTTTGTTAATTTTATTTTTAATTTTGAATTAAAAATAACGAAACTTATTTTATTAAAATAAGTTTTATTAACAAATAATAGGGTTTATCATAGCTATGAGGTACACATAATTTTTTACCTTTTCCCTCTTACCTGCTAGTTGCTAACAAGTTGCTGCCCCCTAAAACTCAGGAATCTGTACCTCATCTAAATAAGAATTGCTATAAACACAGGCTTTAAAGACAGGGCAAACGCATCTCACTTAGATTGACAAATAAGCAAGAGTGTGATATAATAACCAGGTTAAGTTGATCAACAAATATAAAATAATGAATTCATGACTAATTTTTAAGAACTCGTTGGCGTGTCTGACAAATGAAAAACGGCGTGTTGATGCAATAGCCACTCGCTATTTCATCAACACGCTGATTATATTTTGGTTGTAAAAGCTAATCAAAAACTTCTTTATTAAGAAGTAAAAAATTGGTTTAATTCAGCAATATAATATGAATTGATATTAAACTAATATAGTTATGATAATCAAATATAATAACTAAAACTAAAAATATATATAATTAATGTCAATGTGTATAGTTAACTGTATGCTAACACCCAATAATTCTAGTAAATTGATTTTACTTATTTAAAAATTTCAACTATTCGATTTATAATCGAATAGTCTGCTCAATGCAATACCAGGGTAAGCGCAAGAAAAAATTGCCCATAATGTGCATTGGCTGGATATCGGTTGATCGTGGCTCGAAACCCCTATAATCTCGTAGAACTGTACTCGCAATAGAGTTAAGTTGTTGAGAATGACGCGGTCTTTTTCGAGGGTAAGCCACGGTTTATTGATTCTTGCGCTTACCCTGAATGCAATACCAATCAAATTAAGTCATAATCAGGACTATCTTTGGGAATATCCTGTAATAGTTAAAATTCAAAAATATATATTTTATAAAACTTGCTTAAGTTAGATGCGTTTACCCTGCCTTTAAGGATAGCAATACAATACTGAACTAAACCAATCAAAAAATTCAGTTGTTTTTATCTCGATTAACTGCTGAGATTAGCTAGTATAAACCACGGGTGCGTTCACTCAAAAACAAAAAGAAACTATGAAAAACCTAAGCTCCCGCATGCAGGCGGTGCAGTTGCCAGTCATTCCGATGGTTGCGGAACTGATCCGTAAATATCCTGAGACCATATCCTTAGGACAGGGGGTGGTCTATTATGATCCCCCCCCAGAGGCAATGGCAATGTTGCGTGAATTCTACAGCTTACCAGACAATCATAAGTACAAACCCGTACATGGAATTGCGGCCTTGCGAGAGGCAATTGAGGCAAAACTGCAAAGTGATAACGACATTGAGATCAACTCCGCCAACCGCATCGTTGTCACCGCAGGAAGCAACATGGCGTTCATGAACGCGATTCTAGCAATTACCACTCCTGGGGACGAGATTATTCTTCAAACGCCTTACTATTTCAACCACGAAATGGCGATTCAGATGGCTAGCTGTCATCCAGTGCTGGTGGCAACCGATGAAAATTACCAGCTACGTCCGTCCGCGATCGCACAGGCTATTACCGACAGAACCAAGGCAGTAGTTACCATATCACCTAATAATCCTACTGGGGCGGTATATTCCGAAGAGGCATTGCGTCAGGTAAATCAACTCTGTGGGGATCACGGAATTTACCACATCAGTGATGAAGCTTATGAGTACTTTACTTACAACGGGGTGAAACACTTTTCCCCTGGTGCCTTTCCCGAAAGTAGTCAACACACTATTTCTCTCTACAGCCTCTCCAAAGCCTACGGTTTTGCCAGTTGGCGGATTGGCTACATGATTATTCCAGAACACTTGTTTGAAGCAATTCAAAAGGTTCAGGATACAATCCTAATTTGTCCCCCAGTCATTTCTCAGTATGCGGCTTTAGGGGCATTGAATACTCGAAAAGATTACTGTCAACCTCATATTAATGCGATCGCGTCTGTACGACAGGTGGTATTGAACTCCCTGAAACGTCTAGAGGGTTTGTGTACCATTGGTTCTGCGGATGGAGCGTTCTATGTTTTCCTAAAAGTGGATACTCAGTTGGATGCTTTTGAGTTGGTAGAGAGACTGATTCGGGAACATCGGGCAGCTGTGATGCCAGGTAGCGCCTTTGGTATTGAGGACGGGTGTTACCTCAGGCTTGCTTATGGTGCTTTGCAAAAAGAAACTGTAGCAGAGGGTATTGAAAGATTCGTTGCGGGTCTTAACGAAATTTTACAAAAAGTTTGACCCAAGGGCAGGAGATGCAAAAAATATTTTGTATAAAAATTGACTCACAAATTGCCTACAAGGGGTGAGGTATCAGACCAGTTTTTTTTCTAGTGAACCCACCAAGCAGGGGTGGGTTCATAATACATGCTATTGAGACTGATGTCATCTAAACCTGCTTACTGGCTTGGTTTTGGCAAAGTCTGGTTAGGCGTTATTGATGCTTCTGTCTGGCAGAATCCACCATAACACCGGAGACAAAATCATACAGGAAATAGAAAAAATCAACACCAGTAATAGAACTTGGCTCAGTTCGCTATCCATAGGTCTTACCTCTTTACTATCGACTCAGGCTTTTTAAAGCCTCTAGATTTATACTTCAATCTGAGTTAAGTGTATTCCGGATAACAAATTCTGGGTAGTTCTTATGGTAAAGATTTGTCTACTCTGGTGATACTTATAGTTAACTTATAATAAGTTTTATTGCAAAGTCGCTGAAAGTAAAGAAATATCATCCCAAATACAGTTGACTAATTATCATTACCTTCTCAGGTAATCGGTAATTGGTCATGGGTAATTGACGGTTACCAACTCAACAAATTAGTGTTGAACATCTAATTACTAGAGTCAAACTCTTTAGAGTAATTTAATAAAGTCAACCTTTCTTAAATTAATAGATACAAAGCTGTAATTTTGGAGGTTTATCAACAGTAAATAACTCAACACCATATCTTTCCTTAGATACGATCGACTTTTCACCGATTGGCTTATTCTTGCTCAAAGCAATTTTCAATAGTGTTTTAGCACTTTCCTCCAGATGTCTATTGAAGAAGTTTGGTATTTTGTGCATCACAACAATGCAATGCTTTCGTCCTGAACATTACGATTTAGCACTACCTCGCACTCAACTTATCAACAATACCAATCACTGCCTCACGACTCAGTTTAGCTTGTCCGAGAGCTAAAACATCAAGTGTTGCATGAGCCAAAGCAAGAGGAATTTGACAAAAATTTCTAGCTGGACCTTTGGGAAGATCGTTAGTATAGGCATCAGCTAAAGAAAGATTTATACGGGCATACCTTTGCATAGTTTCTGAACTCCATCCCTGAGGAAAGAAATCCACGTGACGTGTCAAATCATCAGTTCGATTACGTAGAATGTTAACTGCCTGTAAGCCTCGACCAAAACCAATTGCCTGGTGACGATTTGTTTGGGTTCCATCATACCAAGCCCACAAATCAGAAAGTAATAATCCTACAGAACCAGCAACGCTGAAAGTATAGCCATTCAAATCACCCTCTGTACGAATCTTCCAACCGCACTCAACCCAGTAAGCCATTCTATCTGCCATTGCTGAAGTTGCTTCCCAAATTCGAGGTGCAATGGTTTCTGGTGCTAGAATTGCCCATTCACCAATACGAGTTGTTACCTCTGGAAGTGTTTCGTATTTACTTAAAACTGCAAGAAGTTCATCAGTAGTAGAACTAGCAGTATAGCTGTCGCCCATTGTTTGTAGGTTTAAGCTAATTGTTCTTAACAGCGCTGCTTTGGTAGACTTACCAAGTTGAGGATGATCTTCAATTTCATCAATTGCACGCATGCATAAGTAGGCAGAAGCGACAGCTTCTTGAAGGTCTTTGGGGAGAGTACTAATTGGAATATAAAAAGTCCGACTAGTCTCTTTGAGAATCTCTAAGCTACCTTTATAGGTCATCTTTACCAATCCATATTCGATATGGGGCAAATTTGAACAAGTTTTTTGGATGTGACTGAAATTTCAAGATATTATACCACTGTTATTTTGGATTTTATCCAGAATGTTGAATTTTGATACAAAATTTTACAAATTTAACGTAAGTTGCTAGTTACCGCTGTGGAATAGAAACGATAAAAATGCGCAACCTTATGCCAGTTAACTGGTTAAAAAAGCTATAGCGCTGGTTCAGGTGGAATAGGGAATAGCGCTATAGCTTTTTTAGATTAATCCACCCTGCGCGCCTCCTAGGGCGAGTAAATCCCCCTTGGGAGCATGTCACAAATGCCTAACATTTGTACGCTTATCTGGGTAATGGGTAATAGGTAATGGGTAATAGGTAATGGGTAATAGGTAATAGGGGGAGCATGTCAGAAATGCCGAATATTTTTACCATTACTATAGCCCCCGGGTAAAAGCCAAGCTCTAATGGTACATAGTTGATCTGTTCTGCAACTAAGACCGGCTCAATAACAGAATTTTTGGTGTTTTGTCAAGTAGTTCATTTGTTCGGCAAATTTGACCTGCTCCCATCCCCCTTGGGTCGCACCGCTATGTTTACATCTAAAATCAAAATGCTACATAGCATTTCCAAATAGAACATGAAACCAAATTTTGATTGCTCATAACATCAAAAAATACTTGTATTTCTTTCCTACTGATCCGAAGTTACCTTTATCCATCAATCGTAATTTCACATATCGTTTAAAAACGCTATAGATAATATCTCTTCAGGTTGACTGGGTTGTCAAAAAGCCCACCTACTTCATGCTTGATACTTTATCCTTGATACTTCATGCTTGATACTTCATCTTTTATTCTTTTATATAATGCCCAGAAGATACTTTGTGCTCTCTTACCAAAGTAAGACTAACCCATTGCCCTTTATCGTTAAAAGAGCGAATCAGCCGCTGACGTTGGTTAGTTTGCCACAACCAACCTACTTCTAGGAAGAAAGAATGACCTGGCTTAACCGTTATTGGACAAGTAGATGATGCCCCATCGGGCAATAATAAAACTTGAGTAGAAACAGCACCCTTCTCTTGGTGCGCGTTCCCTAGGTCGGGAAACCCGACCGGGGTCGCACCGCCGTCAAAATACAGAATTGACCCATCAATCTTAGCGCTAGAGGTGATGGTACGTAATGATTCTCCTGTGCCAAATGTGAGTTGTTGTACTAAGCGGTTACTTTCATGATGCTGAAGTTTAAGGTGAGTAGGATAGATGTTAGGCGATCGCAAATCAGAATAAAGGGTTACTGCCTCTCCACGCCACTCTCCGAGCAACTGTTCCAAGGTTAATGCTGGACGTTCTGGTGTATCCGTACCCGCCAGTTTTTCTCGAATTAAGGTCAACTGCTTCAGCTGACTCTCCCTGTTATACAGTTGCACCATCCGCAGACGACGGTTACCCTCAATCAAGCCAAATTCTGCCCCAAATTCGGGATAAGGAGCCCACTGTAGTGCGCCTTGGGAAAATGCACCAGTGTCAAAGAACATAAGATAGCGATCTACATGGGTGTATTCCAGAACTCGGTTGAATATAGCTTGTTCAGGTGGCAGATAGCGAAGAGTCAAACGAATTTTGTGGTTATCGTCGAGTCCTTCTATAGTGAGCACAGAGGGAATATCTTTTAACTGTTGCCCTTTTGGTGAGAATGTGGTAAAGGAACCATGCCAACTCCCTTGATTTTGCAAAAAACATTCCCATTGCGATCGCATAAGTAGTCCTTAGTGATTAGCTCTTAGTCATTAGTATCATTAGTTGTTAGTCGTGGGTCATGAGTCTGTCTACCAACCTCCATTCCATCATTGCTCTGTTGGTCTAACCACTTGCCATGACACTAACCACTGACAAAATACCAGAATTAGACCAAATTTTGGTAACCTCATTTTCCGATAGCGATGCTTTCGAGACTAACAGCTAAGCAGCTACCGAGCAAACCCACTGAACCCCCGAGAATCAACAGCAGTAAGGGTAACACCACAATTTTAAGTGGGTCAGGTGGCACCACTGTAGCGATAAATTCGATAAAATCAGGTCCAGTCGCGAGCAGATTAGTCAGAAATTGCCGCAGACCGATCAACAAAACCCAGGCTAGGGCTGCCCCAGCTACACCAAAAGTAATTCCTTGCAACATGAATGGCAGATAAATCCAGGATCTGGTTGCCCCAACTAGCTGCATAATCTCAATTTCCTGGCGTCTTGCGATCACAATCAGGCGCATTGTGGTGGTAACAACTGCCACTGCCGTCAGACTGAGAATGGTAGTAATGATCAGACTCACCCAGCCTAAACCATGATGAAGCTGTCGCATTTGTTTGAGAGTCTGATCCATATACTGCACCTGATCTATTCCTGGCAACTGTGACAACTGCTGGGCAAGAATTAGCACATCCTTTGGTTTGCTTACCTTTACCTTCAGTTCATCCACTAGGGGATTCCCTTCCAACTGTTCCGTAGCAGCAGCAATGTCCGAAATTCCCAGTTCCTCAACCAAGGATGCCCAAGCTTTTTCTTTGGAAATAGTTTGAACCGCCATCACCTTGGGCAATTTCTCAACTGCTGGTAAGACCATTTCTGCCTCAGCCCCTGGTTCGAGATAAACAGCCACTTCTAGTTGACTCCCCAACTGATTGAGTAGCCCACCTAACTGCCAGGAGGCTTGCCAGCTTATACCAAACAGAAACAATAGGACAGTGACTGTGCTAACTGCCGCCCAGTTGCTCCAGCCGCCACGTTGTAGACCTAAGAAAGTTTCCCGCAGCAGGTAGTCCAGTTGAGTGAGAAATTTAAACATCCGTCCCTGACTTGGTGTTACTGTTGGGTTCTAACCGATAGAGCTGCTAGTTTCCAGGAAAATCAAAAGCTGTAAAAGAATTTTGGGATAGCAATAAATCACAACAAACGTACGATTTTGACATAATACCCACCTATGGGCGACCAGGGATAATCAATGAAATCATTGGGGCGCAGTCCCCATCCCCTCTCTTGGTGCGCGTTCCCTTGAGGAGGTTCAGGCAGCGCCTTGTCGCACCGCAGCGCGAAGGCTCTTGGGGCGTGGGGCATGATAAACTAAGAAAGCGAGGCAAGACTATAATAATAGACCAACTTAGGCACTCTGTCTTAGGCACTCTGTTGAAGAATGTGTATGTTGAGTGTTCTAATCCTTTAGCAGCTAAGCGTCTAACCCTAAGCATACCCTGACTCACAAGTCGATAACCCCATGACTGCTGAACTTATCGTTGAAAAGAAAAAATTAGAGAATCCACCATTAACAATTCATTATCTAGGCGATCGCGTCCTGCGTCAGCCTGCTAAGCGGGTTGCTAAAGTAGACCAGAACATCCGGAAATTAGCTGAGCAAATGCTGCAAACCATGTACAGTGCAGATGGTATCGGTTTGGCAGCCCCTCAGGTCGGGATTAATAAGCAAATGATTGTGGTTGACTGTGAACCTAATAACCAAGATAACCAACCACTGGTGTTAATTAACCCAGAAATCAAGAGTTTTGGTAGCACCCCGTGTGATGGCCAGGAAGGTTGTTTGAGCATTCCCGGTGTATATTTAGATGTCACCCGTCCAGACGAAATTGAAGTAGCTTACAAGGATCAAAACGGACGCCCTAGAACCTTAAAGGCGAATGGATTACTATCTCGCGTCATTCAGCATGAGATAGACCACCTTAAAGGAGTGATGTTTGTTGATCGGGTGCAAAATGGTCTAGCCTTGACTGAAGAATTGAATAAGCACGGGTTCTCACCCCAAGCGGTGAAACCAATTAAATAACTATACCAATCTGAGTTTATTTGTGAAACCTCTGGTGAGGTGGTGATGGGGTGATGGGAAAGACTATAACGACCTGTTCTTGTTAACTTTTCAATTACGATGGCTATAGTCACAGTAATCTTTCTACTCCCTTAACCTTCTACAACTTACTGAACTGTGACTGCTCTTATAAATTTGATCTGAAGTGCGGTTAATCACTTATAATAGGGTTTATCTAATGGGTATAAATTAAAAATTGGGAATTGTTAATATTGAATTTTAAATTAACTAACACCCAAGCATCATAAATAGTAAAACGGGCTAGATATGACCTATTACTTAGCGGTTAGGTTTAATTGATTGCCCCACAGCTAATTTCAATCTTATGATTTCTGATAATAATATTTCACAAAAAAGCTTATGATGACCCCAAAAAGTGCTCTGTTTTTGATGATTGCCTGTGTTGCTGGGATTGCGGCTGTGGGTTCAATTTTTGAACTTTCCTATGGTGACCCCGAGTTAGGGAATTTGGTGACTGGAATTATCCTCGCTGCTAGTATTCCTATCGGTGGTCTCTCTTTCTACCTAGCGGTGCTTGATGCCAGAGCGAATATAAAGGGCTAAGGACATTATTAAAATATAGTAGTGCAATTCGTTTGGTGGTGCAATTCCTTTGCTAGAAACCATTGAAAACGGTGGATGATTAGGATCCAAGGATATACAAAAACGTTGGACAACTGATTACTATGCTGGTGATGTTAATGCAGCCAAAGTAATCCAAAGCCTCTGCTAAGGGGACTGTTGGGCATTTGGGAAGTATGCGAGCGATGCAGCGCGGTCTTGGGGAAAACCCCCACTCGCGCTCTCCATCAAGACAGGAGGGTCGATGTTTCTTCTATCTGTGTTGATCGAGAGATCTGCAAACCAAAGAAACGTTCTTGAAACTAGAATCCCCTGCCGGATTAGCATGGGGAGTATGAATAACCAATAACGACCAAAGTAGCAATGACTGGTCAAGTTTACAGTGGATTTCTGCGCCAGCTTTCCACTAGCGATAACAAAGAGATACTCGCCCTACTACCCCTTTCTGAATTAGAGGATAACGTCATTGGACGTGACCCTAACTGTAAAATTTCCTTAGATCCCTATCGCTACGTCAGCGTATCGCGCCGTCATGCGGTAATTAGCCCTCTGACCCCTCTAAAAAATGGCTGTCCCCGCTGGGAAATTTGTGACCTTGATAGTGTGAATGGTACCTATGTGAATGGCGAATATTTGCAGGGTTGTCAGCAATTGCACTCCGGGGATCGGATTGAGTTGGGTCACGATGGTCCAAAATTCATCTTTGAGTGCGAGGTAACGACATCCCTTAATTTACCATCTATCCCATCCCAAACTATTGCCATAGAAAAACCCCTAAAACCGATTAGCAAGATACCAAAGCCTCAGACCGATTATGTCACCTTTACCCAACTGTTTCCCATCTTTTCAACAGGACGGGATTTAAATCAAAAAGCTTTTTTGGCTCCTGGTATCGTGACTGTACTCTTTGTGGTATCAATGTTTGCTGCAGTTGGTCAACCAGTAGTTTTTAATCTTTTGCTAGCTGCCTACTTGGCAGGATTAGCCTATTACTTTGTTTACCAACTTTGTGGCAAACCTAAACCTTGGTGGGTTCTGCTGGGTAGTACTCTATCCACCAGTTTAATTTTGGTCAGCCCGCTGCTGCCCCTATTTATCAAAATTTTTCGGGGAATTTTACCTGGCGACATACCACAACTAGGTGAAGTTGTCAACTTGACTACTTTATTCATCCGGATGTTTTTTGGTGCTGGGTTAATGGAAGAGTTGCTCAAGGCTATACCTATGCTGGGACTATATGCTTTGGGACATTTCCTGCGTACCCCTTGGCGAGAAAGAATTGGTGTCTGGGAACCCCTCGATGGAATTTTATTGGGGACAGCATCGGGGGTGGGATTTACCTTGGTAGAAACCTTAGGGCAATATGTGCCGAATATTATAGAGGGTGTGATACTGCCAACTACTGAATTGGAGGGTGACCTGTTAGGATTGCAGTTGCTGATTCCTCGGGTTCTTGGCTCAGTGGCAGGACACATGGCTTATAGTGGATACTTCGGGTATTTTGTTGGGTTAAGCGTCCTCAAACCCCGTAAGCGTTGGCAGATCATAGGCATTGGCTATCTGAATGCTTCTGCTCTGCATGCCTTGTGGAATGCGATGGGATATGTTAATAGTATACTCTTGGCAATAGTTGGGGTTGTGTCCTACGTCTTTTTAACAGCGGCAATTCTCAAAGCAAGGGCACTATCACCAACGCGATCGCAAAACTTCGCTACCCAATTTTTTAAAAATTAGGGATACTTATGAAAGTTTAAGGTTTAAAGTTTAAGGTTTAAAGTTTAAACTTTAAAGGGGTTTAGAAGTTTAGCCTATCACATTAACTAAAAACTTTAACCACAACTAGGATTTACACTTCATAATTCATAATTGCTAATTTACACTTCATAATTCATAATTACTAATTCATAATTAGCAGCTGTTTTAAAAACAATGAATTCTATGAACATCAAACTCACCATTTTAACCACTGCGGCTTTACTAACCACGACCAGCCTCAGCACCATTGCTAAAGCTGAAAATCTAGCTCATACTCAACAGTTACTGTCAACCAAACAGTGTCAAGGGTGTGATTTAACTAGGGTAGGTTTGATTATGGCTGACTTAGTGGGTGCTAATCTCGCTGGGGCTGACTTGAGTCGTGCTAATCTCAGCCGTGCTAATTTGACAGGAGCTGACCTGAGTGGTGCCAATCTCAGTGGTGCTTCTCTCAATGGTGCTAATCTTGCTGGTGCTAATCTTGCTGGTGCTAACTTATTCAGTACTGACCTGAGGGAAGCGTTTTTAGTTAATGCCCAATTGTATGGTGTGAGCTTGAGTAATGCTTATATACAAGGAACCATCGGTATTCCAGATTATGCAGGTACCGCAGAAGATTTCTATGCGTGGGGAGTAGTAGAAGCCAAAAGAGGTAACTACAAAACTGCCATTGAGTATTACGACAAAACCTTGAGCATGAAGCCTGACTTTGCTCCAGCTTTTTTGGCTCGTGGTATGGCTCGTTTCAGACTGGGAGAGGAAGTAGCAGCGACCCAAGATGGTACTATCGCTAGTGAACTCTTTAAAGAACAAGGAAATATTCCTGGATACCAGGCGTCACAGAGTTTAGTTAAAGGCATAGAAATTGCCCAAAATTCTGCAACCTCTAAAGGAGGTTCTAATTTAGGCAACGCCCTGGCATCGGTTGGTAGCATACTCTTGAGATTTCTTTCTCCCTTTTAAGTGGCTATTTTAAGTGGCTAAATTTTAGGTGTGGCCTGATGGGGAAGTACAATTATCCCTAAAACCAAAACCTCCTCAGGTCAAGGTTACCTAAGGAGGTTTTAGTCTAAATTAATTATCCTGGCACTGAGCTATTTTAGCAGGCAGCTACCCACCAACTATCTTCGCCGCAGCTACGTTTCACCTCCGAGTTCGGGATGGGGTCGGTGTGGTTCCGTAGCGCTATAAGCACCAGGAAGTGGT
>NZ_JAAHHE010000819.1:0-1632 GCF_010692525.1 Moorena sp. SIO3B2 | reverse complement strand
GTGACGCTCCTACACCAACCTTAAAGGTATGGTGTAGGCTTCTCAGGCACCCCGAAGAGTGCGTAGAACTTCCTTGGAGGTATCATCAGTAATAGAATCAACTATTTTGATGCTACCTTTAAGGCGTTTTATAGTGGGGAACACGTCCAGCCCCACTCTCTTGATGTTGATAGCAGCATTAATATCTCTATCAACCCAGAGGTTTTCTATTTCATCCCAATATTTCCGGATACCGCAATCAGTAAAAATCACTTGATCTCGATAGGATAACAATTGAGAGGTATAAGCAGGATTCTTGGCAACCACAACGGCTCCAGCTTTCGCAGCTATGTGACCAAGGATTACAAAGAATTCTCCAAAAGCGGCATCCGCCCAACTTAGGTTGAGCCCGGACTTGGCCGATTGACCATTTGGTAGGTATTTCCCTTCTTTGTCTTGTAATGGTGCATTACGCTTACTTAAACCTTTAAGGTTGAGGTTTTCATGAAAGAATACTTTCTTGCCTGTACTTACTAAGCTGTGGGCAGTCTTGTATTGGAAATCTTTTCTGGCGCGAGCAATTTTTTGGTGTTGCAACCCCTCTTTTTTCGCTAGTTTTCGGCGTGCTTTACTGCCTTGAGGTGCGAGCATTTTTCTTTTTGGAAATTTTGGCTAATTTAGATTGATTTCGCCTCAAAAACTTGGCGGATGGTAGCTTTACCCCTAAAGATGTCGCCAGATAGTACTCCTGGTGAAGTACTGCATCCATTCCTAGGGAGTTCTCCCAATTCGGCACGATTACATCAGGTGTAATACCAGGAACAGTAGGATCATCAAGTTTAAGGTTTACAAACCATCCATCACTTTTTTTGATGAATTGCACTTGTTTGAGGATTGCACCATCCGGTAGATGGCGGTGAGAGCGAATTTTTAGCAAGCCGATCTTGGGTATTTTCAGGTAAAGGAACTTTCCCCCAGTCGAACATGAATGCAGGGTTAAACCTGCTCCTTCAACAATAAATGAGCGATAACGAGGTTGAGATTTGAAGCGAGGCTTACCACTCCTATTGCCGTTATTGTCCCCATAAATAAACCGATCAAACGCCTTATCTACACGTTTACAGACCTGCTGCAGAGTATTAGCTGGAACCCGTGAAAAATCTAAATCATATCCTGACCATTCCACTGTTACCTTACCCTTTTTGAGTCCTGGTAAAAGTTTCTTTTGGCTGTAGTAGTTGGGGCGATCGCGCAGTTCAGGAAGATGACAGACCAAGGGGCAAGAGTTAACCGAAGTTCTGTTACGTTCCCACCAATCAAACCTTTCACCAAGCTGACGATTATACCAGTACTGGCAAATCCTTAGCCAAAGATTTATCTCTAGCTTTTGGTCGGTGCTTGGAAGTGCTTTATACTGGTAAGTGTATTTCATCCCCTGGTGTTGGTCACTATAGTTAATAATACACTAATTAGTGTATAGATTTTGGAAAGGTTGCCATGAAAGATGATTAAATTATTACGAAGATATATTAAATCTCAGGATTCTTTGAAAGTGTAATTTGCTGTTAAAGGGGTATTGAACCCCTTTAACAGCCGCGCATTCCTCTCACACCAAATCAAAGATTATGGTGTGAGGCTCCTGCTAAGCTAGCT
>NZ_JAAHHE010000818.1:0-1633 GCF_010692525.1 Moorena sp. SIO3B2 | reverse complement strand
CAAGTCTATTCTAGTCAAAGCTAATTTCTGTGAGGCAGATCTTAGGGGAGCAGATCTTAGGGGAGCAGATCTTAGGGGAGCGAACCTCAACTATACAAAATTACACCGCACCCAAATTCAGGGAGCACTTATTGACGAAAAATGGTATTTGGTTTGGGACATTGTTAATAATGGTGCGGAAGAACGAGATCTTACCGAAGCCGATCTTAGCGAAGCCGACCTGAGTGAAGCAAACTTCAAAAACGGAAATCTTAGCAGAGTTGACTTTAGTAGCTCTATTTTTAACAGAGCCGATTTGAGTTGGACCGATCTTAGTAGAGCAAATTTCAGTAAAGCAAATCTTGCCGGAGCAAATTTTAACTGGGCAGACTTGAACAATGCAGATCTTAGCGAAGTGCAAGGATTTGAGTCAATAACCTGTAGCGGTGCTAATTTTAATGGCGCAAGCTTCCGTCAAACAGAAATTTTAAGCTCCTCGCTTAGTGTGTTTAGAAAAAAAGGAGCCAGTTTCGATGAAGCAGATCTGAGTGAAGCAAATATCGAGGTATATGTTGGTGATCTAGGTCCAGTCCGAAATAAAAAAGAGTTTTTTGAAAGTCTACTCTCTTGGAAAAATCAACAATCGCTTAATGAATCGCTCAAAAAAAAATTGTTATTATCATCCGATAAAAGCTTGATACCTGGAATATTGCTGTATACGGATGAAGATGAAAAATTATCCCTTTATGTAAGAAAACACTTTGATGCTCTAGACAAACTAACAGGAGATTGGTGTACTATCTATCTTTTGGAGAATCCCTCCCCTAACTGGAGACAAGCAAATCACAATTGGAGGAGAATGATTGAATCTGGTTTGGATCTAAACTGGTTTAGAAGTAAACCCTACGATAAGTCTGAAGCCTATGATATTGCTAGACAGTTGAACGTGGAGTTAAGCAATCTTCCATGTCTTGTTCTTATTTCTCCTGAAAACTTATCTGAAAGACTCGTATTTGAAATCCAAGAAGTATCAGCTAGCTACTTTCGTAAATTATTTTCAACTATTGAAAAATTAGTTAAAAATTCTAAAGTTAAAAAAACAAATCAAAACAAAGTACGATCTCAAGTTTTCGAGCATATAAAAATTAACTTTAATGAAATAGTAGGGTTTTTGGAAAAAAATGCCACTAAGGATGAAAAAAATTCTGGTGTCAAGTATTTTTTTAAAAGTAATAATCTTTCGGTTTACGTTGAGCCCGTTAATATCGAAAACGTAAACTACACGAATCAAAGTCGAAGTCTTACAGTAGGAGATGTCGGGGGAGATTTTAAGCCAATTGCTTCATCATTTATAGCAGATGATTTGAGTGTGAGTGGTACGGTTGCTGAATCTATCGATTTTGACCAAAGCATGCCTAAAGGGGTGGAGCTTCAAAACCGACAGGAGGAAAAAACTCTAAGCCAAACCTCTAAATCTGATGAATCCAAATCTATACTTAAGTTTGTAGTAATAATTGTTATTTGCTTTGCTTTCCTCGCAGGAGTAGCAGCATACATATTCTTTCAATTAGGCTTATCTAGGAATCCCGTGCCTCGCCCATCTCAAGAGCAAAGTGCGATGTAGGGATTATGCCGTTAGTGCTAGATTCAGAAC
>NZ_JAAHHE010000817.1:0-1636 GCF_010692525.1 Moorena sp. SIO3B2 | reverse complement strand
AGCTGTTGAGGGATGTGGTAATCAGAGCATACCGACACTGTAAACTAATCGATTCTGTAGGATTTTCTGTAAAATTATCTGCTGCTATTGCCCAAGCTCTCGATACATCCTTGATAAAATTAGCAGTTTTTCCCTGTCTCTCACACTGCCAATACCAACCGTTATCTCCTGCTGGAGTTTCTTCTTTCAGCAGTTGATGAATTTCACTAATTTTTTTGGCTTTCTCTAGATGCCAGAATAAGTGACTATAGATATAACCATCATCGGGTAAGGTATGCCATAATCCCTTTTCGGTCTTAGTTTGATAACGTTCTAATAATTGTTGATGAGCTTCGGTAATTGATAATCCTAGCTCTGATTGTACCAGACGAAGAGCTAAATCATGTAACAAGTCATGGAGGCGATAGTTAGTGTCTGGTGTAGTAGAGATTCCTGGTAGTAATAACGCTTTTTGTCGTAAGTAGTTTAAGGTATCTTTGGCTTCAACTAAATTACAATTCCATAACGTTGTGGCCATGGATTCAGTAATGGTGACATCCTCCGGCAGTATCCCTAACCAAGCAAAGTTTTTCAACCTCTTGTCGTCGGATAATCCCTTTAAACTGAGATTAAAGGAAGCCACTAGACTATAGTTTTTGCGCTTAGCGTCACTTGGCTCTTCCTCTGCTTTCAATCGATCCAAAGCTTCTACACCAACAATTAAATCTTCTAACTCACCCAGTAACTCCTGCCAAGAGATGCCATCTCTAACTTGGGCAGCCGCTAATTCTAATGCTAGGGGTAAATAGCCGACAGTTTTGGCTAAGGTTTCAGCATAGTCGAGTTCTTGATTAGTTAACTCATTATTGAAACAAGAGGTTAATAACTCCAAGGATTGATTAGGAGTCATCACGTCTAAATCATAGCGAATGGCACCTTCAACCTGGGCTTCTCTTGTAGTAACTAAAACCCGACAGCCATCCCCAGCCACTCGAAAGGGTTCAACATGGTCAGGATGCCAAACATCATCCACTACTAGTAACGCTTTCTGATCGGATAATAATGTTCTTAGTTGTAAAGAAGCGCTATCAATATTAATCGGTTTGAAGTCATAATCTCCTAATTGCTGTATCCACGTACTTAGAAAGGATAAGATATCAGGTTGCTGACCTAATGTTGCCCAAAAAATCCCATCAGGAAAATGAGATTGAACCTCTGAATCATGGGCTAAAGCAGCAGCTAAAGTGGATTTACCAATGCCTCCTAAGCCATAGATGGCACTAACGACTAAGGTGCCAGCGTTAGCGGTTTCTTCCGATAAAAGGATTTGTTTTAGTTGTTCGCTAACTTCCGGACGTTCGACATAATAAGGCGGTAGTGGGGGAGCTTGATTGAATCGAGTTTGGTTATTCATATTCTCAATGTTGTAATTCTCAACAGTAGCTTGGTGGGATTCCAATGCTTTGGTAATCTCTTGACGAATTGGCTATAAATTAGGCAAAGCTTGAGCATCAACAGTAGTCACTAAATGCTCCATAGCTTGGGCAACTTCCGGATTTTGCTTAGCTGCTGCTTCTACTTCCAATACCACCTTGGCATAATGAAGAGATTGCTCTGGGGTTTTCTCGATCGCAGTTACTGTATCTGGAGACTGTTT
>NZ_JAAHHE010000816.1:0-1644 GCF_010692525.1 Moorena sp. SIO3B2 | reverse complement strand
CGCTTAGCGTGACATGCAGATCAATCGCATTTTTATTGGAAGTTAATTTACTGATATCATCGGCAACAGTAAGAAAAAAAAATGAAATATATAATAGAAAATGTGATAGGTATATAAAATGAATTGTGATAACTTTTTCCCCTATTCCCGACTTCCGACTCCCGACTCCCTAGATTTTTTTGTTAGACTAAATCGAGATTGGGTTTCATGCATCTACTGGTTAATGCTATATAGTTAACTGGAGGCTAATCCTTGAGTAAATTGACGGGCTTGATTAAAATCTCAAGCCACCAAGACTCATTGCCCAGTGCGGATATCGTGTTTGTTCACGGGCTGGGAGGGGATGCTAGAAGCACGTGGCATCCTAAGGAAAAAGGGGATGATGAGGGAGCATCCCAATTTGGCACGTTAGCTCTTTTTAGGGGGCTGAAACCCTTGAAATATCGTTGCTTTGGGTAATATTGTTTCCAAAATGGGATGCTCCCGGATGATGATGACTTCTGGCCAGTTTGGTTAGGAAACGATCAGCTAGGTCTTAACATCTGGTCGTTTGGGTATAACGCTGAAGCGACAAACTGGAAAAGCAACAGCAGTATGCCTCTTTTCGATCAAGCCAGTAATTTATTAGATTGCTTAGATAGTCGGGATCTGGGTAAACGTCCATTAGTATTTATTACTCACAGTCTGGGCGGGCTTTTAGTCAAAAAGATGCTTCGTAGTGCTAATGATTATGATAACTATAAAGGCATTATTGAGCAGACTAAAGGAATAGTATTTCTGGGTACTCCCCACACTGGATCTGATCTAGCTGATGTAATTGATAAAATTCGCATTGTTACACGAACTACAGTAAGTGTGGAGGAACTCAAAGCTCATGCCCCTCAGTTAAGGGAATTAAATCAGTGGTATACACAAAATGCTCCTCGTTTAGGAATTGACACAAAGGTCTATTACGAAACCCAGCCTTTGAAAGGGATTTTGGTTGTAGACGAGGATAGTGCCAACCCAGGCATTGCAGGAGTGAAGCCGGTTGCCATGCCAGATGACCACATTTCGATATCCAAACCCAAGTCTCCAGACAGTGAGCTCTATCTTAGTGTCAAGAAATTTATCAAAGAATGCCTCAAAACTACTGTACGGCTAAAGGATGACAGCAACGGAACAGTTTATCTTGGCGAGATTCCTATTCATGAGCATTAGCTCAAGTCGTCCGACCGGGAACGGACAAAATTAAATCCCCCCAGTAACATTATCAATCGTGGCACTCCCCACTTTGTCGGTAGAGATGCTCAACTTGAGCAGCTCCATCAGGAATTTGAACAGACCAATCAATTAGTGATTTGTGCCATTGCCGGAATGGGCGGTGTGGGCAAAACCGAATTAGCTCTACAATATGCTCTGAACAATCAGCACAACTACCCTGGTGGGTTGTGCTGGTTCCCAGTGCGAGGCTTGGATCTCGGGACTCAAGTTGTCAATTTTGCCCGTACTAAATTAGGATTAACCATTCCAGATCAACTAGAGTTCAACCAACAGGTAGAATACTGCTGGGGGCATTGGCCAGAAGGAACAGCATTGATCGTGCTGGATGATGTGCCTTCTTTCAGCAAGGACTACAAACAGAGAATTCAGCCCTACTTACCA
>NZ_JAAHHE010000815.1:0-1644 GCF_010692525.1 Moorena sp. SIO3B2 | reverse complement strand
CGCTCCCTAAGTCACCGTGCATAGCATCCCCTGGATGTAGATAGGTTGCTAGAGTCCCCGTACTCGTCAAGGTAGCAGCAATTTTACGCCCTACAATTCCTGACTTGCCAACTCCCACCAATACCACCTTACCTCGACAATTAGCTAAAAGCTCAACAGCTTGCTCAACTTCCTGAGGTTGAAGTCGATTGGCAGCTAGAGTAATTGCATCAGCTTCAATTTTTAGCCTTTCAACAACCTGTGAAAAGCAAGTTTTTTCCATTAGGGAAAGCATAGGTTTTTATAGATTTTTTCTAATCAAATTACATCCCGCAAAAAAGCAATATAGCTAATAATTTAACTGGCTAACCATCTAAATTATGAATTATTTTATTAACCAGTTTTTTAGGCCATGGAACAGGTGAGTCAGATTGTAATGCAGACTGAGGCAGCTGGCGCTTAGGGCCTGAAAATTCAAAGATAATATTAAATAGTCTGCGATATTTGCCTTGAGGACAAGTGAGGGGTTTGACACCATGCCAAGCATTTGGAGTGTTTTTGAAGATAAAGCTAAAATTATCCAAAAACTGAGTTGGTGTAATGGTTGTGAAGTCAGTAAAATCTGGGTTCATGGCGTCAGTTAGTTTGCCACCCAGTACCAGGGTAGAGCCTCCCCAATCAGGATTCCAGTCTTCACTGGTATTGAAATATAGAATATGAGTACCAATTTTCTTCGGATCATCTGTGTGAGGAGAAACCTCAGAGTTGGTCACTCCTACATGCCAAGCATAACGAACTCGGAAATCATAAACTTCAAACAGGGACTTGATAAAATTTTGATAGTCCAAGTTAGTTTCTAACTCTTCCAGAAACCTCTGCCAGCTTTCAGGTAATTGTTTGAGTTGAACTATACCTTTGTTTTTGCGCTTATGCAAGTGATAATTAGATTTTTCATAGGCAAGATAGTAGCGGTCATGGGGTTTTTGATCATAAACTCGCTTTATAGATTTGTGCTTCTCAAAATAGTTTAAATTAGGAAAATTATGATTTAATTCTTTAAATCCTTCTGAAGTTATAAAATGATTTAAATTTAACCATGGAAATGGATATTTTAATCTGAAAAAATCTTTGTTTAATGAGTGTAATAAATCGTAGTCAATAAATTTTTTATTCATCTCCAATTACTCCATCACGACTTTGAGATGACCGGGTGCATCTCAATGCATACTGTTTGACCCGGTGGTGCGTTACGGGCAGCAACCTAACACTGGCTACGAGGCTTAAAATGGGGGCGAGCCCGTCTTATCACGCACCCTACGCAACTAGAAGCCTGTGCCACAAAGCTGACCGCTGACCGCTGACTGCTGACCACTGACTGCTGACCGCTGACCGCTGAATGCTTACTTAAAACCAACTAGTTTTTTTAACGGATTTAATCGCCCTTTTTAAAGAAGCTATTTCCCGAGCCATGGTTGAGAAATTTCCCTCTAGTAAATCACGCCTGACGTAGGAACGAACAAGGCTTAAATCAATATCATTTTGGGTTATATAACCGCAATCCCTAGCTTCGTTAAAGTACTGAAACCATAGATCTCCATAGGGATGATTGGTATACTTCCAGGGTTGAGTGTAGAGGTTCGTATAGTGGATTAACTTCGTATCTTT
>NZ_JAAHHE010000814.1:0-1654 GCF_010692525.1 Moorena sp. SIO3B2 | reverse complement strand
TTACAGTTAAAGATTATTTCAGTAAAAGTGGCATCAGCTTAAGTCTTGGATGTAATCCGGGCTTTGGATGGGCGGCAAAGGCAGCCACCATAACAGAGATAGGCTTCCCCGACTTTATGATTTTGGGAGGTGGCGACAAGGTTTTATTGGCCTCCGCTATGGGATATCATTCGATTTTTGTTAAAGCGCTTTTTTTAAGTCCCGGACTGTCTAATCTCTATCATTCTTGGGGAAACCAAGTTTTTAATACGATTGAGGGACGAGTTTCTTACCTAGAAAATACGATTTATCATATTGTTCAGGGAGATTATAAAAATCGTCGCTATTCTGATCGCCACAAATTAATTCAGGATGATAAGTTTGCGATCGCTGATTATCTAAAAATTAATCAATGGGGAGCATGGCAATGGCGCAACGAAAACAACAAGTATGCTGTAAAAATAAAGAGATACTTTGATGAAAGAGGAGACTGAAGCATTGGAAATCGTCTTTTACGGAACATCTGGTTGGTTTGACAGCACATCAGGTGCTACAAATTGTGTAGGGGTATTTGTAAATGAGAGAGATATTGTTTTATTTGACTTAGGCACTGGGGTTAGAAAAATAGACAGAGAAAGCGTTCGTGGTAAAAATGTTACTGTTATGCTTTCACACCTGCATTTAGACCACTGCTATGGGCTACATATTTTACCGATGTTCCAGCCTGCTTCCCTGACAATTGTAATCCATGAAAGTCTAAAGAGTTACTTGGAGACTTTGTTTTCTTTTCCGTTTGTGAAACCGAGGGATAAACTAGGATTTCCTGTTGAGATTCGAGTGGCTAAAGATACAACCTTGAATTTCGATAATTTTACCATAAAGACTCAAGCATTAAAACATAATACTCCAGTCATCGGCGCTCAATTACACTTAGACAACACATCTATTTGTTATTGTGTTGATACCATTTTATGCGATTCTCTCTTGAGTATAACTAAGGATTGTGATATTCTCATTGCTGAATCTTGCCCGGTTGGAGGAAAGAAAACAAATGGATTTCATCTTGACATAGAACAACTTAAGACAGTGCTAACTGCTACCCATGCTGAGAAGGCGATCATAACTCATTTTGGGGCTCGACAGTATCCAGATCTTAAAACCAAAGAGTTGCTGTTTACATATATAAAGGATTTTCATCACAATATCGTTATGGCTTACGATGGTCTGGTTATCCGGAGTTGAGATAACTTATGTTTTCAAATGTTTTTGTTTTATGTACCGGAAGATGTGGCTCTACAACATTTGCTAAAGCCTGTCAGCATATTCAAAACTATACAGTATCTCACGAATCTAGAATATCTTTGATAGGAGATCAGCGCCTTCAATATTCTCAAAATCATATTGAAGTAGATAATAGGTTGTCGTGGTTTCTCGGTTCCTTGGAAAAAAAATATGGAGATTGTGCTTTTTATGTACATTTAAAGCGGGATATCATGTCAACGGCTAAAAGTTATGCAAAACGCCTAGATAGTCCTATAATTAAAGGTTACTCAGAATCAATAATCCTTCCTAAACAGTTTAATTACGAACGACTTGATATTTGTATTGATTACTGTAACACCGTCAATGCTAATATTGAATTGTTTCTCAAAAACAAAAGTCATAAAATGGAATT
>NZ_JAAHHE010000813.1:0-1658 GCF_010692525.1 Moorena sp. SIO3B2 | reverse complement strand
GGGTGTGGCTCTTTTGGAAAGACGTTTGGTCAGGTTTAGAGAGGTATCGGAAGAGTAGGAGGAGCAGTAATAGAGCAACGAGCTTGAATTAGTCGTTTCATCAAAGGAAGGCCATCTTTGTACAAAGACAAGTGATTACGTTTATGCTCTTGCTTTAAGTGAAAGGGCCAATACTCTTGCCAATCACCGCTAACATAAAGCGAGCGCAGACGTAAAACCGCCTCAGCACCCATAAGACTCCATCTAGCCCCGGTAATGTCCATCCTGTCTTTGATTAAGTGACGACAAGCGCCCTCAATAACCCCAGTGGCAATGGGAAGACCAGCTTTCAAGTAATCGTGGTATTTGAGGTAAGCAGCGTTGTTGAGTAAATATCTGGCACACTTATCCACTGGCTGACGTTGTGATGCAGAAAGTTGGCGCTTTGTAGCGCTACCACGCATACCCCCAGCAACTGTACTCGATTTACCTTCAAGGATCAGCAGTAAACGTTTACTAACCCAAACTTCGGCTTGTTGACTAGTGTCCGAATAGAAGGCAAATGCAGCCTTCCACAGATACTCAATCACATGAATAATATCCAGGACAATCGTTAACTTGAGATGGTGTTCGCGAGCAAATTTTTTCAAAGCGCGATAATTGTGTCTTGTTACCATCGACCAGAGCGCAAAAACGCTTGTGTTGATTGGGGTCGCGGTGTAATGCCTCGTCAAAAGCTTCTTTTATAACAAGTGATGGTTCTTTAACTAAACTTGCCCAAACACGCTTACCGATTGGTTTGGGTCGTTTGATTTTTTTGTGTTCTTCTTCTGTGCTGACAATTTGTTGAGGTGTACGAACAAAAGGGTTGATGGTATAAACTGAAGCCACTGTTGCCATTCGCTTTGAATTGCGTTTTTCCCCCTTAGTTAATCGTTTATTTAACTTCTTGCTATTTGCCAGCGCTCTTTTTTGCGTGGGAGCACGTAAGTCTTCTGTACGCATGACAACACCCTTGCCATCCACACTAATAACTACTATTTCCCCCGTCTCCTTCAATTCAACCGATTGTGCTTGTTGATGAGCATAGAATTGATCAAAGTCACAAGCACTTTGATCAGCCAATTGTTCAACTTGTCGCTTACCAACTTTTGCGGCTGTTGTTTTCTGTATGATTTCGACTGTTTCGCCAAACCCTGAACGAGCTACTTCGACAGCCACTCGCTCTCTCAGTCCGTGGGAGTATTTTTCTACTGGTAGGTTTAACTCGGCATCGAGTGGGTTGAGGGAAGTTATTTTTCGTCCACCATAACCGATTCGATTGGCGATGATCGTGCCAAATATTGTTGTCAGCTTCCTTGTAAATCTCTTCTTATGGGTTCTCTTGGCTTCGTCGTTACCTAAGCATTCTCCTTCGATCTCGTCATCACTTCGTCTGTCGAAGTAACCTTGCAGCAGTCGTCTTAATAGTTCGTATCCGTTTTCAAGCAGTTTACTCTCTAATTCCCCATGTTGTAAACCGCAAACACTATCTGAACCCAGCCAGTCCACTATTTCTTCAAATAGCTCTCGCGCTTGTGAGAAAAACATGTCTTCATTTGAGATCGATGGTTGCATAGGTCCAAACTTTTCCTGAACTACTGCTGACTTTTTCAGCTGGTCACCCACCAGGAGGTATT
>NZ_JAAHHE010000812.1:0-1660 GCF_010692525.1 Moorena sp. SIO3B2 | reverse complement strand
CTATTCAGGGCTGAGGATTGATAGGCAAGGTGGTCAATGTCTTGGGCAATAGTTAAGCTCTTTTCGAGATAGTTAATCCCTAGATCGTACTTGCCCCTGAGGCGATAAGCATCCCCTAAACTCCCCAGAGCCGCAGCAACTCCAAGTTGGTCTTTATGGGTGCGAGCCAGTTGTAAAGCACTTTCTGGCACACAGGGGTGATCGTGGGGATGATCATGATTAATGGTACCACATAATAATGCGATCGCTTTTTGATTTTGCCCCAATTTACTATAAGCTTGAGCCAGTTCCGTAAGCATCCGCCCTACCTGTTGTAAATCACCCAGTTGCTGATAATTAGTGATGACTTGTTCCCAGTAGTTAATGGCTTGGTCGATTTGACCAATTTGCTGATAAGCTCTCGCTAGGTTTTCTATAACAATAGTTTGGTTAGGGCGGTTGTTGGTTTGTTGATAAGTAGTTAGGGCAGTTTGCCAATACTCTATAGCGCTAGTAAAATCTCCCAGTTGGTAGTGTTCCACCCCTTGTTGGACAAGTTGGCTAGCATCAGGGGATTGAGCTGTGGCTGGGTTTCCCACTTGCAGTTGCCAGGTGGTAGACGGAACATGACCGAGCCACAGGCTAATGGTGAGGCTGGATAGGAAAAGAAGTCCTAGAACGGTTCGGACACTGGATTGGCGGCTCATGGGAGAATGCCAGTTGCAGATTTAAATGATAGCAAAGGGAGCAGGGAGTCTGAAGTCTGAAGTCAGAAGTCTGAAGTCGGGAGTCGGGAGTCGGGAGTCGGGAGTCGGGAGTCGGGAGTCGGGAGTCGGGGGTAGGTTTTTACATTTAGGGTCAAAGGGGGAGTGTGGGATTCTTAATTCTCAATTCTTAATTCTCAATTCTTAATTCTTAATTCTTAATTCTCAATTCTCAATTCTCAATTCTCAATTCCCGATTCCCGATTCCCGATTCCCGATTCCCAATTCCCGATTCCCGATTCCCGATTCTTAATTCCAAAAAAAAATAGCCGTAGAAATACTATCCACGGCTATGGCAATCACATATGTCAGAAATTGCGATGCAGCGCGGTCTTGGGGAGCCAGTGCGGTCTTGGGGGTTCCCCCCATGAGCAACTGGCGTGGTTTCCCCCATGAGCGACTGCATCAAGACTCCGAAACCCAAGGCCACCGGGGGGAAAACCCCCCAGAAATTTAAGGTGTTATGGCAACAACCAATACTTGATCATAGTAGTCATTACTTCTCCTGGAATATCGGTCGGTTCTAGAGGTGTCCACTCGGCAATCTCCGCATAACCTAGGGAATAAAGCATGTGCATACTATTTATTACTGATTCACGAGGACCTTTGAGAGTGTGCTGAGTCGGTTTTTTCTTGAAATTGCGAGTAAATTTTTCTGACATTGTGAAAACGTTCAATGGGTTTATATTGATTATGGTAATGATTATAGTTTTGTTTGTCAAGGGTTTTAAAAATGTTTTATAGAATGTAGAATGTAGAATGTAGAATTTAGAATTAAGACTTTAAAAGTCAGCATTGCCTATTGCCTATTGCCTATTGCCTATTGCCTATTGCCTATTGCCTATTGCCTATTGCCTATTGCCTATTGCCTATTGCCTATTGCCTATTGCCTATTGCCTATTGCCTATTGCCTATTG
>NZ_JAAHHE010000811.1:0-1663 GCF_010692525.1 Moorena sp. SIO3B2 | reverse complement strand
CCTGAAAAATGATGTCAAATACCAGGCTAGTGCGCAACCGTTTTTGGTACTAGGGATGCTAGTTGCTGGTTTGGCTTTGGGTCATAGTGCTATTTAAAATAGAGAACAGGGAATAGGGAACAGGGAACAGGGAATAGGGAATAGGGAAAAAATCCTGTGTACCTAACTAATAGCTATGATAAAGGCTATATATAGGGTTAAACCGGACTCGATCTGAAGGCTTATATGATGTTCAGCTAATCAGTTATGAAAAAACTTAGCTTCCTTCTGGTAGGCAATCTCCCTCCTAATTCCCTGTTCCATGTTCCCTGTTCCCTGTGCCCTATTACCTACTATTTATAAGTGTTCAACCGAGCATGATATTACTACTTACAGTGAATCGATCAATCCGGGTAAGAAGCAATCAAATCAAGGTTTTTTGGAAGCTCTCCACCATGGGGTTTGTCTAATACTTGAATTTTGTAGCCCAAAGATTCTAACAACTGACAACATTGCTGATAGACAGGTCGTCCATGGATAGACAAGAAAATGGTAGGATGAGCACTTTCCAACAGAGATTTGGCACCAAGTAGAACAAACTTCTCATGCCCCTCCACATCAATTTTGATGCAGTCCGGCACAGGAATTTCACCACTGGCGATCAGTTCATCTAAACTGACCATCTTGACTTGAAGTGTTCCTTGAGAAGAAATACCCCCCTGATAACTACCAGAAGTTTCTCTAAAGGATGCCATACCAGAGCGCTCTGAAACCGCTGCTGCCATAACTGTGGCATTGGTAATGCTGTTGATAGACAGATGTTTTCTTAAGTAACCAAGGTTTTGGGGTAGGGGCTCAAAGGAAAAAACTTTTCCCTTCTCACCGACTAGCACCGAAGTCAATAGTGTAAAGAAACCAGCGTGAGCTCCAATATCAAATACAGTGTTTCCTAATTTCAGAGTTTTCTCAAGCACCCGTTGGTTCTGATACTCATAAGTTCCTAACCAACAGCCGTTTCTGCCAGCACCAACTATCCATTTTTTACCGGCGAGCTTACCTAGCCAGATCGGCATTGTCATCTCAGGAGGAATTAGCTTTAAGGGAAAACGTAAAACCTGACCAAAGATGCTTTTTCCGGAAATCTGTTCCAAATCCATAGTTTGATGACCTGATGAAGCTGAAAACTATTAGAGTTTCTATTGATAGAATTCCCGAAAGTTATGGTCAAGTAACAGCTTTACCTTTAGTGGTCAGCGGTCAGCGCTCAGTGGTCAGCGGTCAGCGGTCAGCGGTCAGTGGTCAGTGGTCAGTGGTCAGTGGTCAGTGGTCAGCGGTCAGTGGTCAGCTTATTTTATTCAAAAGCTGTTCGCGTAGCGTCGGCTCTGCCGAGAGTCCCGCTAAAAGCGATCGCATAAGCGCGGAAGCTGAGGCCTTTGGGCCACGCTTTGCGAACGCTTCATCGCGTGCGCTTAAGCTGAATGCTGAATGCTGAATGCTGAATGCTGACTGCTGAATGCTGAATGCTGAATGCTGAATGCTGAATGCTTACAGTTTAATACTACCAGTATTGACCACAGGTTGTATATTTTGCTCAGCAGTCAAAACCACTAGCAAATTGTTAATCATTGCTGCTTTTGTTTCCTCGTCTAGCTGAATAATTTGGTTATCGTTCAGCCGCTTGATG
>NZ_JAAHHE010000810.1:0-1667 GCF_010692525.1 Moorena sp. SIO3B2 | reverse complement strand
AAATAGCTGAGGAATACAACGGTATTTGTCTTGGTGATTATTCAAGTTAAGGCTCATATCAAAAATTTTTCCGGTTTCCTATACTTTCCACAACTGCGGATTTTATCTCTTTTACTCCTGCTGTTTTGGGGGAGTGGTTCTGATTGTGAGTCAGCTGAATTGATGACCATGGTTAGTATAACACTTCACGAGATAATCTAGAATTAGACTGTCGAAGCTGGATAACAACCTTGAGGTAGGATATCCCATTCACAGCCACTTTTTCAAAGGTATAAAATGCCATTTATAGCCTTTATCATAGTAATAATGTATACAGTTTTTTTGTTTACCGATTCCCGATTCCCGATTGCTTATTTCCTAAAATCCCAAATTTGTGTCCCTAAATCAGATAAATGCTATGATTATGATTTATACTATAAGCGCGTTTATTGCATTTATGAGGTAGGATTATCAACCTCAAAGTCCCCCTTGATAAGGGGGATTTAGGCTGAGGGGGTGACATGCAAGCTGAAATCCTTACTGGGTAATATTTTCAGCCGATGTGTTACAAAAAGATACATGCTGTTTTGGGCTGACCTTGGATGTAGTTATAAGGGTTTGAGCTTGCCATTAAATCACAGGAGGGTCAATTTGGGAGTTTATCTTTTCTAAGAGAATTGGAATCAAAGGCTTATCTAGTAAGCTTTTCAGGGCTCATGTCACCCCCTCAGGGATTTAGGGGGATCGTTTTGCACATCATAGCTATGATAATTGCTATATCTAAATATATCAATAAAAACTATGTCAACAAAAATTGGTGCTGAAGACTATTATGATAAATTTGCTGCCAAATATGACGAGGTGTTAAAGGCACCCAGTTCTAATGTCCAGTATGTCAATGAAGCGGTTAAAATCTTCCATCGACATAATCAGCATCAAGGCAGTGTTTTAGATATTGCTTGTGGGACAGGTATCCTAAGTGACTTGTTGCAGGGAGAGTTTGACTATACAGGGATTGATATTTCCAGTAAGATGCTGGATTATGCGGCAAAAAGAGGGTATAAAACCATCCACAAGCCGATTGAAACAGCCCTCGCTGAAATTGATAGCCAGTCCTACGATTTTGTGTTTTGTTTAAGTTCATTACTGTTTGTGGAAGACGTGGCAACAGCTATTAAGCATATGAATCGGATTGCTCGCAAAACGATTATTTTTAGCCTTGATGAAACAACAGAAGAATATATTAAAAAGGTTGGTATACCAGTTTATGACCACTCTAAAGTTGCCATCGACAATGCCATCGAAGATTATTTTATTGTAGGTTGGACTTCTCCAAGCCAAGGAATTACAATCCGAACTCGTATGATTTATATTGAATTAAATAAATAATAATTGTATAGGATTTTTAATAGCAAAGGGAATCGGGAATTGGGAATCGGGAATCGGGAATCGGGAATCGGGAAACAAGATTGTTTCTATCATTCCAGATAGGCTTACTAATTCTAATAATGTAGTTGTGAACTAGACCAGGAAGAAAACTCTACCGGTTGTGCTGGAGATAATGCGTTCGCGAAGCGGTTCCGTTCGCGTAGCGTGGCCGAAAGGCCAAGGAACATCGCGCCCAATTTCCCTGAATCAAAATCGGGTGCATCTTCTAAAAGTTGTTTGACCCAGCAGTGGTGCGTTAC
>NZ_JAAHHE010000081.1:0-25129 GCF_010692525.1 Moorena sp. SIO3B2 | reverse complement strand
TACTTGTCCCAATTGATTTTTCTGAAACCTCCTTTGAGGCTTTAGAAAAAACAATAGACTTTGTCAAGGATGCATCTCATATATACGTTATCCATGTCCTACCTCCTCTCAACCCTGGTGAACCGGGAGTTATGTGGCGTACGGTAGATAGCCAGACTCGTAAATCCCATGTGGAAAACGTGCTTTCTGAGAGATTCAAGGAACCTCTATACCAAGGAATTCATATCAACGTCACCATCGGAAATCCTGCCTCAAACATCATCGACTACGCCAGGGAACAAGCTATTGACCTGATTGTGATCCCATCTCATGGCTATACCGGTCTGAAACGATTTGTCTTGGGGTCAGTAGCTGAGCGAGTGGTTCGATTTGCCCACTGTCCAGTGCTGGTTCTGCGACGGGAAGTCTAACAGTGATTAATTTTTTTTAATTTGGTTTGGGGCATTCTGGGGAAAATATAGAAAATAGATTTAATATCAGATTTAATATCTGTCTATATTGAAAACTCTAGGGTTGAATCATAATGAAGTGCTATCTTGCAGCTGCCATTCAAATGACTAGCTCCCCTGACCTAGAAAAAAACCTAGTTCAGGCAGAAGAACTGATCGACCTAGCCGTGCGTCGTGGTGCTGAGCTGATTAGCTTACCGGAAAACTTTTCTTTTCTTGGTACAGAGGAAGACAAAATTACCCACGCTGATGCGATCGCAAAGCAAAGCGAACAATTCCTCAAAACTATGGCGCAACGGTTTCAGGTCACTATCCTTGGTGGTGGCTTTCCCGTACCAGTGGGTACTAGTAAAGTCTACAATACTGCCCTACTCATCGGTTCGAGTGGCAATGAACTAGCTCGCTACCATAAAGCTCATCTATTTGATGTTAACCTTCCTGATGGGAATACCTATAGAGAATCAGAGACAGTTAAGGCTGGAACTGAACTACCCAAGGTCTACTCGTCCCCAGAATTCGGCAATTTGGGACTCTCTGTGTGTTATGATGTCCGATTCTCGGAACTATACAGACACTTATCCCAGAATGGAGCCGATGTATTGTTTGTGCCTGCTGCCTTCACCGCCTACACTGGCAAAGACCATTGGCAAGTTCTGCTCCAAGCTAGAGCCATAGAAAACACCTGCTATGTCATTGCCCCAGCCCAAACTGGTCGTCACTATGCCATGCGCTACACCCATGGTCATGCTATGATAGTGGACCCTTGGGGGGTAATCTTGGCAGATGCTGGAGACACACCAGGAGTTGCGATCGCAGAAATTGACCCAGACCGCCTCCAACAAGTCCGCCAACAGATGCCTTGTCTAGAACACAGAGTGTTTGTTTGATTAGTTCTTAGTTATCTTATTAGCTATCAGTCTTAATTAACCTGAGTTCTGGATCAAGTTAGTAATCTCGAACTCAGGTCATCACTAAGAACTAACTACTAATGAGTAGCAACAGGCACAGCAGATTCAGACCAACGCCCTACGGCTTTGCCGATTACCGCCATTTCTTTCACCAACTCGTCAAACCGCTCCGGTGTCAAAGATTGTGGTCCATCAGACAGGGCTTTAGCGGGGTTGGGGTGAACTTCGATCATCAACGAGTCAGTTCCAGCTGCGATCGCTGCTTTTGCCATAGCTGGAACATAATCCGACTTCCCTGTGCCGTGACTGGGGTCAATCATAATCGGCAAGTGAGTGAGGGTGCGCAAGACTGGGACTACTGAAAGATCTAGGGTATTCCGGCTGTATTTACGGTCAAATGTCCGAATTCCCCGTTCACAAAGAATCACATTAGAATTGCCCGCTGCTAGGATATATTCAGCAGCCATCAACCACTCATCAATAGTTGCTGACATCCCCCGCTTCAGGAGTACTGGCTTATCTTGAGCCCCCACTTTTTTCAGTAGGGCAAAATTCTGCATGTTACGGGCACCCACTTGCAGAACATCTGCTACCATACCAATTTTATCCACATCAGCCGTGTCCATCACTTCAGTAATGATGCCCAACCCAGTTTCTTCCCGTGCCTTGGCTAGCAAATCCAAGGCACTTTCTCCATGACCCTGGAACGAATAGGGGGATGTCCGGGGTTTGTAGGCACCTCCCCGCAGGAACTTGGCTCCTGATGCCTTAACCCTGCGTGCTGTTTCCACGATCATCTCCTCGTTTTCCACCGAGCACGGACCGGCAACAATTACCAAGGGATGGTGTTCACCGAACACAACAGGTCCATTCGGCGTTGGCACTAATACCTCACTGGCTTCCCCATGACGATACTCACGGCTAGCCCGTTTAAACGGTTGCTCTACCCGCAGTACCTGTTCTATCCACGGACTAATTTCCTGAATTTGTAGGGGGTCTAAAGAAGCGGTGTCACCGACTAGACCCAACACCACTTTATGCTTACCAACAATTTTTTCTGGAGTCAGCCCCCATTGGCTAAATTCCTGGCTCAGGCGAGTCACCTCGACTTCTGGAGAGCCTACCTTCATTACTACTATCATAAAAAAATCCTCGTGAGTTTATAAACCCCGCGTCTAATGACCGGGGATGAGAAACGAGCCGAGTGACATACTCCCACACGCTTATCAGAGATTACAGTGTGGGCTTCTTGCCAACTCCACCCAACGGTATCGGGCTTTGCCCGACGCTACGCGAACGGATACTTGGCAAGCTTGATTGACGACACGGGATGCCCCTCCGCACCGGAACAATACAAAAAGTTCTATTGTATTTAGTAGGTGGCGGTTAGCTCTTAATTTTGATTACCCTACTAAACAAACATAATTCTAAGGCTGAAACCCAAGATTTCCCTTAGAGTGTCTAATACAACTAGATTCTCAACAGCTTAGGGATTTTAGCCCCACTCAGGGAATTTGGGTGGGAGATGGTCGAGTTACTCCCTTTTACTCCCTTTGCTGTTGACAGAGTGCTTTAATTATTCTACAGAACACTTTCTTGCTCTAGATATGCCTTTTTGGCTTATATTAATGTTTAACTAGTCGCGATATCTGTTTTAAGCAAAATTTTGAGGGAACTCCCTGTCTACAATCTTTGATTTAGGCGGAAGAACGCAAAAATATAACTAATTAATATAATAATATGTTAATTACCATAACAAATTACTTACCCAGGTTAGTTAGGAAGCACTTTTGGGCTTCCTACCTGGTAAACTTATCCCCAAACTGAGATCATAGGATTCCCAAAGGGTTAACTCTTTGTCTTAGCAGCACGCCATGCTGATGTCAATCTGCCTAGGTTAGTGGTGAACTCTTGCCAACCAAAAAAAGTTCCTGGTATATCTTCCTCCCACGAAGCAGAAAGAACACCATAGCTCAACCCCAACACACCTAGACCAAAGCATCCCATACTCACCAGAATCACTGCCACATGGGGTAACTCTACCCCAACCTGTGTGATCAATAAATAGCTAACCACAAATGTAACTATCCCTAAGAAACTGGGAATACCACACATTAGACCCATCCGACGCACCATCCTTTTACTGACCACATCGGGGATTGCCATTGAGTCATTTGAGGCTGCCGTTGGCTGATCTTGCTTCTTATTTTGCTTCTTATCTTGCTTGACAGTAGTTTGACTGGGTTTTTCCTTTGGAGTAGTTTGGGGATTTGTTGATGAATTTTGGGCTTTAGGGTTCTTTTTGCGCTTTTGACGTGGTTCAAAAGGCAATCGCTCCCGTGACGGTTCAGTAGACATACACTCTTTTACACTAGGGTCTATTCAACTAGGGTCTAACCCCGAATACCTAAGCGCTCAATCAATTTTTGATACCGTTGTTGATCGTCTTGACGAATATAGCTAAGTAAGCGCTTGCGGCGACCGATCATCTTTAATAATCCCCGTCTAGACGAGTAATCTTTTTTGTGGCTTTGTAGATGGAGACTCAATGTATTGATACGCTCAGTCAGGATAGCCACTTGCACCTCTGCCGAACCAGTGTCAGTTTCATGGACCTGGTAGCCATTAATAATTTCAGTTTTACGTTCTTGAGTTAGACTCATTGATAAAGTTTAATTAGTATAAGTCAACAGTTTTCTATTCTATCACCATCAAGAAGGGATTCAATTCCCAGAGGCTGGGGGATTGTTATGATTAGCTGAGCGCCGCCTATCTAACCACTGTTGTAGGATAATAGCAGCAGCGTGACGGTCAATCAGTCCTTTATTTTGGGTAAGCGATCGCTTACTCGCCTTGAGTCGCGATTCAGCCTCCCAAGAGGTAAGCCGTTCATCGATATACTCTACCGGCAGCTGGAGTGCTGCTGCTAATCGCGTCGCCAATTTTTGCACCTTTCGTGCCTGGAAACCCAGAGTCCCATCCATCGAATAAGGCAAACCTACCACCAGTAGCTGCACTTCTCTGGTTTCAACTAACTCTCGCAGTTGGTCAACATCCCTTTGAAATGAGGTACGATCAATAGTAGTTAAACCAGTAGCAATCAAACCCGTCCCATCACAACCAGCCACACCAATACGTTTGCTTCCCAAATCCAATCCCAGTGCTGAAATTCTTTCCATAACTTAAGCTCCTATCTTATAAATTTACAGTCACAGAGCTAATTTTGGAAATGGCACATTAGGTATGAAGCTTTCTTACATTAGCTATAACCCAACTTGGAATCTCTAACTACTTCTGTGGTGAAGATTTAACCGACACCGTCTCCTCTTGAGAGACTACACTCTTAGACTGGGAAACCCCAATAGAGACCTTTTTACCCTTAGCACGGTGTTTCTTCGATGGGGATTGTGACCAGGATATGCGGCTGGGGATTGGGGTTCGGGCTGGCTGTAGCCCCTGAAGCACATCCGATAACTCAAAAGTAACAGACTTGGTTTCTCGCAACTTATGCCAGACAGAACGGGACATCAGCAGAGTATGCTCAATCCGTTCTGCTCCCAGCTGAGCTAGATACTCTTCCTGCTCAGCTTGATAGTCAGCCGTTGCCAGATGTAGGGATTGGGAAGGCAGTTTTTGGGCAATCCGTGCTATTTGAGACAGTAACTCTGGATATAGGTAATTGTAGGCTGGATGAACTGTTAACTCAGCTGAGTTGGTACGGTTACCATCACGGCACAGTCGCAGCCGAAAATAGCCAACGGCGACTTTACGCTGTGGTTCAAATACATAGGCACTGATCACTTCAGTATGATTTAGCCACTGCCACAGTGAATCAATGATTTTCCGTGACATACTGGTTTGAAAATCCTGGATATGGCGGTCAAAAACCTTACGCACTATTGGTGGCATTGATGCCGTATCCAGCTGATAGAGCAACTGAGCATCTGCGTTACTGACAGGCAACAGGTTCGGCAAATCTGGTTCACGAACCGCCAATTTTTCCAGCAGTGTTGGCTCAATCGCCCAATAGGTCATCTGAGCTAGGGGTTGGAATCCGTTTTGCCGATAAAGAGCCAGTGAACTTTTATGATTGATATTGACTTCCAATAACCAAGTTCGCGCTTGCCAAATTTTTTCAAAGCAATGGCGCAACAGAGCCGAGCCAATGTCTCGAGTTGCCAGGGTGTTACTCACTAGAGAATTGTTGGCATCAACTAACACCTGCTCCACCCGCCAAGTACTACGGGTGTGATTAAATGGGGAAATTTTGATCAGTCCGCACAGCTTTTGGAGTTGCTCAGCCACATACATACAAAAGCTGTACTGATAGGGGTTGGGAAACCAACTCAAAAACTTCAGCAACCAATACCAGCGTCTAACGTGTTTAAGTGGCTGTTGGTCAACTGATGGGCAGATCTTACTCTGCCCATCAGTTGCCTGTTGCAGTAGCTTCTCAATTGCTGCCAAATCATGGTATTGAAATGGGCGGATCAAGTTCTTCGGGTTTTCCGAGACAGGTGAAGTCATTTTGGGTACGGATGCCATGAAGCTGCTCGCTCTGTTTGACCCATGTTCTTGCGCTGTAACCTACATTTGCAAGACTAGGGTTACTGCCAATATATTAGCTATTTTCCCATCATCCCAGTTGTGACAAGACATATGAGTAATATTAAGTTGTGTTCATGGGGTTTAATCAACCACTGGGAGTGTTGAGTGTTAATCGTTAAGGGTCGGTCAAGGGTGAACACTCAACATAGTCTCAACATAGGTAAGCTATCAGCTATCAGCGTGTCGCGTATCAGCTATCAGCCTGTGGCCACACTACTTGAGGAGTACACCGCAATTGAATCAAATAACCTGACCGCTGACTGCTGACCGCTGACTGCTGACTGCTTACCAACATAGTCTCAAGGTAGTATAGGCATGCCCTTATCTAGCGCTTAGTCTTGTAAGGCTTAGTCTTCATCCATTATATTCCCTTTGTCTACCCGTTCTAACTGCCACAGAATTTGATTACCTTCACGCCTGACCCTTGAGACAACCCAGTTGCGCCAAGACCAGTGGTTACCCCGACTAGTGACAGCGCTGGCGTTCACATCCATTAAATCGGCCAGTTCAGAACTACTAATCAGGTAGCCTTGGCTGGCAATTTCATCCGCGATGTGTAGAGTTTCTACCAGATTACGCAGTTGAGCAACTCTCACCTCGCGGGGTAATTCGTCAGTAGTACTAACAGAAGAAGAAATAGCTGATTCCATAATTAAAACAGAAGATATATATCGATGAGGTAGAAATGCTCGATTATATAGTTTACCGAAAGCTCTGAGGGCTCATCCCCTAACTTATCGTTATGGGGATGAGCCCGAAGGGAATTTATTCCCCGTCAGCTAATTTTGATCTCGAATGCTGATACTGGCTCTGGTAGTATATAATCAGATAGTAAGGCACGCCAGTATTGGAGATGACCCTTTGATATAAGTAGGTAACGTAAAAAATGTGTCTTGAGAATGCACATTGCGTAATTCAATCTAACGATATGATGGCCTATGAAAGTCATTGGGCAAGAAATTAGAGAAAGCCTGGCAAGTCTGAGGAAAAACCCTGAGTACGGTGGGGCACACCGGAACTTAGATCAATGATTCTGAACGCTTGGGGAGATTTGACCTCTACTGTGGTTGGTGTAAACCTGTCACGGCAAGTCAATTCGGTGAGCCAAGAATCCCCCTGCTTATAGCTGTGGGGAGTGTCAAGTAAGGTAACCCATCAGTAGTATAGGAGTCTGATATCCCTGTTACTATCTTTGGTGAAAGATTACCACCGAAGATAAAGGTTTAACAAACCCCTGTCTCCAGCAATCCCTAAAAAGACCCCCATATGTCTTGCCTAAAATTAAAACACTATTAGCTAAACCGCGAGAAGCCCCGCACTTTACCGGATAGGCTAAGTGTACTATGGTCAGCGCGGGGCAAGGGTCGGAACGTCGAAATGCCAAATGGAGGCGCGCTTGACCCGTAATTTAATTCGCCATGGGTCGCGCCTCAAAGTTTTAACCCTTTCAGCCAAGCCTCCTAGCCATAAAGGCTGCCCCAGCGAGGGATTGCTCGCTGGGGTAACTTCTGACCGTGTCGTTAATAAAGTAACCCGTGTAACCTAAGCAGTAGCTGGTGTTGGAAAGAAGCCCGCACTGTCCCGTGCTTGGCAGCGTCGGGAGTATGTCACTAAAACACTACTAGAGCAATCTGGTAAGCCCCCCACAGCACAAAGTCGTGAGCTACGAACCCCTACATCACAAATATCGTCCCCAGAGATTTGCAGATTTAGTGGGGCAAGATGCGATCGCAAAAACCCTAACCAATGCCATCGAGAGTGAGCGCATTGCCCCTGCCTATTTGTTTACTGGCCCTAGAGGTACCGGGAAAACCTCTTCAGCACGGATTTTAGCTAAGTCTCTCAACTGTCTCAAGACTGATTTGCCAACTCCATTTCCTTGTGGGGAATGTCACGTCTGCCGTGAGATCGCTGGTGGTTTATCCTTGGATGTGACTGAGATGGATGCAGCTAGTCATACAGGTGTAGATAATATCAGGGAAATCATTGAACGGGCTCAATTTGCCCCAGTCCAGTGCCGCTACAAAGTGTATGTGATCGATGAATGCCATATGCTTAGTACCGCAGCCTTCAACTCCCTTCTCAAAACCCTGGAAGAACCACCGGAGCGGGTAGTCTTCATCTTGGCTACCACAGACCCTCAACGGGTATTACCCACCATTATTTCCCGCTGCCAACGCTTTGATTTTCGCCGCATTCCCCTAGAGGCAATGGTGTCTCATCTGAAGGATATTGCAGTTAAGGAAAATATAACTATTACACCAGATGCCTTAACCTTAGTGGCACAAGGGGCTCAAGGCGGGCTCCGGGATGCAGAAAGTTTGCTAGATCAACTGAGTTTGTTAGATGAACAGGTCACGGTAGAGCAGGTTTGGGATTTAGTGGGGGCATTACCTGAACAAGACTTGCTGGCATTGCTAAACGCGATCGCATCTTCTGAAGCAGTAGCAGTACTAGAACAATGTGGCTATCTGATCGATAGAGGTCGAGAGCCCCTAGTTATCCTACAAAATCTGGCTAGCTTCTACCGAGATTTGTTGATTGCTAAAACTGCTCCTGCTCGTAATAATTTATCAGCCATCACCCTCCCCACCTGGCAGAAGCTGTGTGAGTTAGCTAAACAGCTGGATGTGGAGAGTATTTTACGTGGTCAACAGCATCTAAAAGACAGTGAAATTCAGATCAAAAACACTACCCAGCCCCGTCTCTGGTTAGAAGTAACCCTAATGGGTTTATTGCCAGCGGCTCTTGCCTCTCAATCCGTAGAAACCTCAAAGTTATTCCCTGAAAATCCATCAGTCAAACCCTCAGCACCTTCGGTTAAACCTAGGCACCAGCCTAAACTACCACCAGTTGGGAAACATCAGCCCAGAAAAGAGCCATACAATCAATCAACCTCTGCTCGAGATCAGACTACTCCTAAACCAGAGCATCCAAGTAAACCAGCTCAGAAGCCCAAGACTCAGAAAACTGAGGAGCCTAAGCCTTCAGAAAGGTTAGGGTTTCAACCACACCCAGACACCTCTACCAATGGCATACCCAAAACCCCTGATTTAGCTACAACCTCAATACCGAATCAGGAGGTTGACCATAGCGCTATTGTTGAGCAAGATAGCGAGGTTAGCAACCAGCCCTACGAAATCGAGCAGGTTTGGCAACAGGTCATTCGTAATATTGAACTGGATGGGTCTAGAGAAATACTGCGTAGCAACGGCTGTTTATTAGCTTTCAATGGCCGAGAGGCATCTATTGGCATCAAAAAGAAGGGTGTACAACAGCTTATAAAAGGAATGTTGCCCCAAATTCAAAAGGCATTTGCCAAAGTCCATCCAGGTCATGTGAAAGTTAATTTCCAACTCGTAGGAGCAAACCCGTCCCAGACCGCTCCTCAATCAAGAGTGACCCTAGCAGCAGTACCAACTCAGAAATTACCTCCACCAATCACTACCCCAGCACCACAGGAATCTTCAAACAGCAAGGGGGATTCAAAGGGGGATTCAACCAAGGCCAAACTAGTTGTGCCACCTAGCACCAGTGACTCTTCAAAGCCAGCAGTAAACCCCTCCTCCCAACCATCCCAGCCAGAAAACCTTGCCCCTCCTAGCAATTCTGAAGCATCTGAAGCAGTGGACACTGTATTATCCAAGGGAGGTTATGATTTCTCTGACTTAGACTGGGATGCTGATCAAATAGAGCAAGCTTTAGGGAAAATTAAAGATTGTTTTGGCGGAGAAATTATTGATTTAAATGATGAGCTGAGTAATAATGAAGTGATGCCCAAGGAGCCATTAGTAGAATCGTTTGTCAATGATACTCAGGCTATCTTTGACCAAGAGCAACCCCAATCATCAGTAGCCGAAAATCAACCTGATCCAAGACCGTTTCCTAGAAAGATTCACAACAAGCCTCAACAGTTACAATATGATCAAGATGGTGAACTATCTTTTTAGAATTATAAATTTGGGAATTGGGCTAGCAAAGGGAGCAGAGAGTAGGGAATATGGCATCAAAAATTATTTGTGATAATTTTTGATATCTAGAATTGGTAATTTAAATTTAAATTTAAATTACTAGGCTCCTATAGCGTTGGTATTTGAGATGGAAACCTGTATGGTCTTTTTTTATTGGACAATAAAACTGAGGTTCTCTTTCCCCTATTGCTAGCATGCCTATTGCCTTTTGCCTTTTGCCCCAATTCGTGTGTTTACAACCCAGAGACAAACCCTATAGGCGATGCAAAATTTCTGGTAATAGCTGACCTGGCACTTTAGAAAGGGCAAAGCTTTGTCCCGCAGGACCATTTTCCCGAGAGAATGCTCGAATGGTGTGGATTAGGTAATTCAGAGAAATTTGGTAGGTTTCCGGTTGCTCAACTGTACCCATACAAGCTTGGACATGTTGGTGTAGGGCAGCTTCTAAATGAGTTAACTTAGACCCTTTGCTTAAGGAAAATTGTGGGTGTGTCGCTAGCTGGAAATTAACTAGCCCCAAGTTGTTGTAGGTAGCTATAATATCAAAATTAACTGGTACAGGTGATCTGTTATGGTTAGAGACTTGGTCAGAAGGGTGTGGTTGATATCCTGCGATCGCAAGAGCATTTTCATAAGCCGTTATACATTGCTTAAAGTATTCTGCTTTTGCCCCATATTCCTCCTTTAACTGGTCGGCTAAGTGCCAGTAGGCGGTACCTAGGTTATTCTGGGTTGCAGCATAGCCAGCTGGGTCAACCTCCGGTTTCCGGTATTTGAGAGCATCTTGATAGGCATATATGGCTAGCTTCAACCAGACTGTTGGTTGTTCGTGCTGGGCAAGACTCCAGTAAGTCGTACCCAGGTTATTTTGAATCATTGCCCAATTCTGAGGATTGGCTGTGGTGTCATGATGAGAGATGGCTTCTTGGTAGGCTGCGATCGCTTTCTTTAAATTCGGCACTGGTGATTGATGTTGCGCTAGATTCCAGTAAGCCGTTCCTAAGTTATTCTGGGTTGAAGCATATTTAACCAAGTCATGGTCAGCACCGCCATAGCGCAAAGCTTCTTCATAGGCGCGAATAGAATTTTCCAGATTTTTAGCTAAATCTTGGTACTGGGCTAACTCTCCATAAGCTGTTCCCAAATTATTCTGTATCATGCTAAAAATTTCGGGAGATTGTTCCGCTAAAAAGTCAGTTAGTGCTACTTGATAGCATTTAATGGCTTGCTCTAAATAAGAGAGCATCAGGTTGTCATTGTTCGGACAACGAGATAGCATCCAGTAGAAATTTCCCACATCATTGAGGATAGCGGATTCTTCGATAGGTGTGAATTGTGACCATTGCAGCGCCTGCTCATAAGCCTGGATTGCGATCACTAAGTTTTCCTCAGAGGCATCTCCTTGTTCAATCAGGTAGCGATAATGATTGCCCAATTCAAGATAGGTTTGGCCTGTAGATGGTTTTTGAGTTCCAGGTTGCAAGTTATTTGGTTCAGAGTTATCTTGTGGTGTTTCAGTTTCAGTTGTCGGTCGCAGGTTATTTATTTGTAAGTTATCTTGTGGTGTTTCACTGTGATTTTCAAGTCGCACATTCTTTGATTGAAAGTTATCGTTTAAAGCTTCAACATTAAAACTTTTAACTGTCAACATATCCTCTTGCCCTAACAGTGTCTCCACATCTTCCTGACCAGGATCGATTACTGTTGTTGAGGGGGGTAATGTGTAAGAAGCCTGTGCTGTATCAGCCACCCTTTGGGATAGGGGTGTTGGTTCTCCTTCAAACTCAAAGAAACCAGTGTGCTGTTGCCAAAATTCTGGTACCGACTGCTGAATGGAATAAAACCAAGGTCGTGGCAACCAGAGCAAGAAAGTCAGTTCCCAGTAGCTGAGATTATTCCCAATTGACTGTAAATGCCTGAGAAACAATCGTTGCAGTGCTGCGGGTTGCCGTGTTAAGTTTTCTATACCCAGAATCTGAAATCCCGGTATACTTTCAGAAGTGTAAGATTCCTCATGGTCGGTTAACCATTGACTAATCTGAGCTAAGGGATTGGGTTCGCTCAGATTTAAATTCAGGCTGACCAAGTTTGGGTAACCTTGGTGGTTCATTGACCCGTTTGCTGCACATAAGCCTAACTCCCGGTATAATTGATCTGCTAGCTGGTTGCGCAGATTCAGGTCATCACACACTGCCAAAAAAAGCTGGCGGCGCAGACCAATACTCAAAGCGAGTTTCAAACGTTGATAGGTTTGCCGATTCCAACTGGAAATTTCTTGATTTGAGGCAATGTCCGTTACTATCATGCTGGCATAGGTGTCAGAGCAAAGGGATTCCATATCAACCTTTTCCTGGTTTTGTTGCCTAAGTCAGGATTGAACTTGAATATTCTGTGATCGTGGCTTAATTTATCACTACTTAGCACTCAGGACGATTTTAAGGTAAGTATTGTTTAAGTATCATTACAAAATAAATTACCTCTTCCTATTATCGGTAAGGCTTATAACATCAGGATTTTTATTTTGTAAAACAGGTAATTTTTTTTGTGTGACTACTTACAAATCACTTAGCATTGCTATATCCGTATTTATAACGATTGTTGAAAAATAATAGTATATAAAAATCAGTAATTTTAACCATAGCTATTACCATAAATTTAGTCAACAATAGATTAAAGTATAGCGCTACGCGCAAGGCAATAGGCAATAGGCATGCTAGCAATAGCTGAATATAATAGCTTTTGCTGCTTTTATAAATGTCCTAACCTTAATGGGTAGTGCTATATATCGCTGTTTACTAAATTATCGTAAGCATATGCGCTACAGATGGTGCTACTTGAGGTGCTATCAGCTATCAGCTGTCAGCCGTCAGCTGTCAGGCGTTGGCCTTTGGCACCTCAATTATCGTGGCATAGGCTTCGACGCTGGGACGTAGCGCATAAGCTAAATCCTTACTTTGTATAGTAAATAGGTACAAATATTTTTCCCGATTCCCGATTCCCGATTCCCGATTCCCGATTCCCGATTCCCGATTCCCGATGACCTGTTCCCTGTTCCCTGTTCCCTGTTCCCTAGAAATGATTAAACTCAATCAACATTTAATAACTTATTTAGGTAGCTGCGCCTTATCTGCACTGGTGCTATTTCCAGGATTAGCTAAAGCTCAGGTTCAAGTTTCTCCCTTAGTTATTGAAGAAGAAGCAGAACGAGGTCAAGCTAGAGGTATCATCAACGTCACCAATCGCAGTAATAAGGCATTTCGAGCCCGTGTCTATGCGACACCTTTCACCTACGATGAAAATGGGTTTGAAGCATTGGAATCTAGCTCTAATGATTTAACCCCTTATCTACAATTCTCCCCTCGTGAATTGGTGGTAGAACCAGGCGTAACTCGCCGCATCCGAATGATTTCCCGCTTTCCTCCTAGTATGGAAAAAGGGGAATATCGGGCAGTGATTTTCACAGAAAATCTGGAACATTCCCAGAATAACCGTGGTGGTGTCAGTATGGGCATCGTACCTCGCATTGGTGTGACTGTCTATGTACGTCATGGAGATATTTCTCCCAAATTGACCGTAGAGGAAGCGAGCTTTGATCACAAGAGTAAGCAGATTCTGTTACAGGTTAGCAACAGTGGCAATGCCACTGCACGACCCAAGGTGGAGTGGACTCTCAAGCAGGGAACCACTACGGTCACCACTGGCAAACAAAACGAATGGACAGTGATTGCTGGGGGGGAACGGAAGATTTCTATCGGATATCCTAGTGATGCCAAGGAATTGACAGCTGGACAATACCAATTGACTGGAACCTTGCTTTGGGGCGAAGAAGAGAATCGACAAAGTGTGCCTTTTAGTATTAATCTGACTATGCCCAGCAGCACCACTGCTCAGAGTAGGTAAATTCAGAGTACGCCAATCAGCAGACCTCTTGCAAAAGTCCAAAACTAGTCTCCACAATCCTGCCAATATCCAAAGTTATCTACTTCTCCAAGAAGCCGATTTGATTAAGTCGAATGGCACTAACTTAAGCAAAAGTAGAGAGGTAGCATGCTATCTCTCTACAAGACTGCAAAGACTGAATTAAAAAGGTAGTATTTAACACAGATATTATCTTTTTATTAATTAAAAATTATCCGGTTATCTGCTCCGAATTTACCTGTTTCCTGTTTCTTTTAAAAACTAATTATGATAAACTCCAGTTGTAAGCATTCAGCTGTCAGCTAATGGGCTACGCGCACGCTACGGGAACAGGTATCAGCTTATGCGCTACAGATGGTGCTAGTTGAGGTGCTAGCAGGCGCTTTAACTGCACGGGGTCGGATGAGTACAACGAGCAGGGATTTTCAACCAGCCATACCACCACCCCCCAGCTGGTTTACTACCTCCCTTTGATTACCTGACGGCACATCAAGTAGCGTGGCCTACGGCCAACGGCTGATAGCTGAATGCTTACATCTACTTGAGCTAGGGTAAACTGGTGGTGTAAAGGAAATTTTTAGAAATTATTTTAAAAAAATAAAAACTGTAACCATTCAGCAAAGATACCGAAATTTTAAACTAATTTAACTTGATTAATATGTAGAAAATTACGGGTAATATAGTAATATTTTTTATAGGATTATGGTGGTTTTTATTCCCATAGTAAATAATACAGACCCTAATTGTTTTTACTTAAATCTGTCTGGAAAGGCTGTTCTAGATATTGACAGAACAATTAGCTGATGTTAGATTATTATAAATCAACGGTTTGTTGGTAAAGTCTCCGTAGGAAAAATCGGGTGAAGCCGATTCCCACGGAGACAACTAAAAATATAGAGGTTAATTGCAGTTCAATTTTCCAGCGGAATACGTCGCTGGCTTCCAGCCAATAGTTGAGTTTAGTCAGCTGTAGCTGTCACCGTAAACTTATAGGCATAATCACCACCTTTAAGGGGTAAAAGTCCCTCGATCTCCATGTTAGCTTCAACATCGTATTGGTTAGGAGGTAACGATTGGGGTGGCAGTGCAGGTCCTTCCTTACTACGCCCAATCTCGCCAACTGGTCCACCCCCAAGATCAAAAAAAGTAACTCCATACTCGTAGTTATTGGCGGTGTCTAAAAGTTCTTCAGATAGACGATTCATCGGCATCAAATCCCCAAGAGAGACAATTGCGCCACTATTACACACCATCACACCTGTAGCAGGATCACCTTCTACGTCATTAGCAACTAATACTTCGGGAAAAGGGTTTGCTAAATTACCAGGTTGAACATTTAAAAAAGAACATGTTCCCTCTACTGTGCCGTGGAATTCAAACTCCTGCTCTGTCTCAGGAGCTTCCTGAGCAAAGGCACTGGTAGCACCAACAGCAACACCTAAAGCAGTCAAGGCGGAAATAAATAAGGATTTACCGAATTGGTTTCTCATGTCCTTTATCTGGTGGGAATAAACTGTTTGTTTGTAATTTGTTTGTAATTCTATTGTTTCCTAATTTCCTAACTGGATACATCCGGAAAGATACCGAATTTAAAATTCATTGAATTTGATTAAGGTGGATAAAATTACGGGGAATAAGGGAATAGTAGTGCTACTGCAATAAACCCGATGTATCAAACCCCTTAGTTACTGTTACTTGATCTGACCAAATTGGAAAGTATGTATGTAGTTTCCCTTAAAAAATTTAGTCAGCATTTAGTCAGCTCATAGGTGTTGGATGAAAATTATTTCACTAGCTTATCTAGCTGTAACAACTCTCTTGTCTTCTTTGATTACCATAACTTCCGTTGTTGCCCAAACACTAGCACCTGAAATCCCAAAACCGGAAGTCGCCGCCACTACCTCTAGCCCAAGGCGAAACGATAGTGATCAATTGATTATTCTTCCTGTAGGCGTCAATCTGGGAAAACAGAATGTGATTCCTAGTACCTTAGTGCGGGGATTTGAAGATGGTTCCCAGGCAATTAATTTTGAAAAGTGGCTGATTCCCTTAGATGATGTGATTAAGGGCTTGAAATTAGATGTCAAACCCTTAGAAGATGGTCAATTAGAAGTGCGATCGCCTGGTTTAGTCACCCGCATCAATCCAGAAGACTTACCAACTGACCCAGAATTAGGATTAGTCATTCCCGTCAAAACCATCCAAACTCTTCTAGGAGTCCCGACGGAGTTTGACATGATTGAATACGCCATTAGGTTTAATCCCCCCTGGTTGAATGTGCGGCGCAAAGGTCGGCGAACTCCAGAAATCCCAGTCGTACTTGAAGGATTATCTGAGATTGATGCCCCTGCCTTTAGCATATCCGCGATCAGACAACGGGTAAATATTAGTGGCAGAGGGGGTGGTAGCAGTTCTCTGTCTAATTCCACTAACTATACTGGAGAATTTACCACCATCGGCACCTTATTAGGAGGTAGCTGGTTTCTGAGGACTCGCCAACCGGATTTAACCGATACTGGGACGTTTCGGTTACAGGAAGCCCAGTATTTTCGCCAAACCGATGCAGCGGATTATGTCCTAGGTTCCCAGCCCACCTTTTGGCGAAGTCAAGGGACAGGTCAATATTGGGGTGCGACCACTATCCAGCGCTGGGGATTTATCCCACCACGGTCATCGGGGGGTGGATTTAGTCCTAGCCAACGGTTACAAGCCAATGACATTGGACGCAGCATTACTGGGGAAGCTGAACCGGGTACGTTAGTCCAGCTGACCCAAGGTTTTAATGATGTGGTAGTGGATGAAATCCTAGTGGACTCCTCTGGGGTTTACCGCTTTGAAAATGTCATAACTGGACGAGGCGGTAGCAATACTTATCGCGTCTTTCTATATCCCGATGGACAGCTTACTGCGGAACCGGAAATTCGAGAGGCAAAATTTTCTATTATACCGGGTCAATTGACCAAGGGAGCCTCTGCTTTAGTTGTTTCCACTGGCTTGAGTCGGGAATCGAGCCAGAATGGGAATTTCTTTGGTGAGTTTACAGACGTGCGGGGGGGAATTGCCTATCGCTTAGGAGTCACAGAAGACCTGACTTTGGGGATGGGGATGGTTTACGACGAGTCAGTATTGGGGTTAGGGGAACTATTCTATCAACCTGCTGGATTTCCCTTAAAGGTAAAAGTGTCGGCTCTTTTGGGTACAGAGGATGAGGGGATAGACTATGATGCCAGTATTAACTTCCAACCCTCCCCTAAGCTGAGCTTTAACTTCAACAGTGATAGTCTAGCGCAGCGGTTTCGGGTCAACTGGCAAGTCTTTCGTGGTTTAACCTTGAGAGCCAGTGGTAACACTCGGGAAGAAGCCTTAGCTGCTGGTATGAGCATTTCCCACACTAGCCAAAATTTCTCACTCTTTGCCAGTGCTGACATGGACACCAATAATAACTTGCGCTGGAGTTTGAGGTCTAACCTGGGAAGTCTGAGACTGTCCCATCGAGGCAATGAAATCACCACCAATTCCGAACTAATCTATTATTTGTCCGATAGCAGTGCCTCTAAAGGACATTCCCTGCTACTGGGTTACGAAACCCGGGATTCAAATAACCGTGATGATCACCTCGCTCGCTTAGCTTGGCGCTATCGTTCTCCACAACAGTCTAGTGATGGTCGATATCTATGGGACTTGGATTTCGGCTATGGCTTCGGTTCTCGGGGTAATGGATTGATTGCCTCAGCTTCCAGTGCCGTGATTCCCGGATTAGTATTGCGGTTACGTTATCAGGAAATATCTACTACCTCTGATGGCAGCACGTTCAGGATTGAGGTCTCTCCCAATATCAATGTCCAATCAGGGATTAGCGCTGCCGACACCCGCTTTGACCGCTTACGCAGCCGAGGGGGATTGTTAATTCAGCCTTTCTTTGACAACAATGGCAATGGTAAACGAGATAAAGGGGAAGAGATTTACCTCGAAGAGCCGGATTTACTGTTACTGCTGAATAATAAATCGATTACCTCTTTTCGACCAGACATTCGCAACAATGGGATTTTTGTCAAACTCGACCCTGACACCTATCGCCTTGACCTTGACCCCGCCGGATATCCCATCGACTGGAAACCCGAGGAATCGGCCTATGCGGTGGAGGTGGTGCCCGGTAGCTATACTCCAGTTACTGTGCCAATGGTACTATCCTACACCTTTGCAGGTGTAGTCACTGATGCTGGGGGAGAAGCGGTGGAGGGTGCGAAGGTAGAAGCAGTACCAGTTGATTCAGGAAAATCGATTTTTTCGATTACCAACGGTGCTGGGGTCTTTTATTTAGAAGGGTTGCAGCAGGGTAAGTATAATTTACTGATTAATGGTGAATCGGCTCAACCCAATCAAATCGAGATTAAGCCAGATTCCGAACCTTTCCAAGAACTGAATTTATCGATACTCCTTAGTCCTTAGTCTTTAATCCTTAGTGTTTTGTAGCCAGCAAAGAAGTAAGCATTCAGCCCTTAGCGGTCAGCCCTGGGCTTTTGGCCCACCCTGGGCGAACAGCTTTGTGGCACAGGCTTCGACCCTGGGACTTTCCTGATATTAAACGAATGCTTACCTGTTTTCTTGATCCCAAGCGCGAGTGGGGGAAACCCCCTTTGGCTGACTGCATCGCTTATTCAAAAGCTGTTCGGTGTAGCTTGCCCTATGCCCATAAGCACATCAAGTACCGTGCCCGCCCATAAGCTGATAGCACCTCAAGTAGCATGCGTGTAGCGCATATGCTGATACGCGACACGCTGATAGCTGAATGCTTACGTAATAGGTAATCCTCAACTACCCATTACCCATTACCTGTTACCGATTACCGATTACCCCCTGGAATACCGAGAGTTCAAGCTTCAACTTCTGCTGGTTCTGGTGTAGGGGCTGGGGATGATTCCTGTCTGATGGTGAGGTAGCGAATCACATCTTGACTTAGACGCATTGCTCGCTCAATCTTGGCCACATGGGTACCTGGTCCATTATAGTTCATTTGGATATAAATCCCTTCCCGGTACCTATCTATGGGATAGGCTAAACGACGCTTGCCACGATGCTGAATCTCGATTTGCTCTCCACCTAGTTCCTGCAACAGGTCTCGATATTTGCCGATAGCTTGATCTACTTGTTCCTCGCCCAAATCAGGACGCAGGATGTACATCATTTCGTAAGTGTTTTTCACTGGTATTAATCTCCTTATGGACAATTTGGCTTCTTTTTATCCGATACACAGCACTAACAATCAGCACTAACAATCAGCACTAACAATCAGCACTAACAATCAGCTTTCCTTGAACCACACCAAAGGTGAGAGTCAAGGTTGGGTAATTGACTTGCTTGCTACTGGATAGTTAAAGAAGCAAGGAATTGATCTACCGCTACTCAAGCGGACAGTTACCGGATCGGTAAGTGTGTGGGGTTGTTACACTTATCTGAATACTTTGATCTCAATACTTTGATCTCAATACTTTACAAGCATTACCCCTTCAGCATTTTAACCCCTTGTGCAACCAATTTCAATTAAATTTCAATTAAGTTGTGCTCAAAGAAAGTACATTCGTCAAAGGGGAATAACACTAGACACCACCAGACACTACTAGAAGATGCTATGTCTGAATGCAGCTTGTTATCTATTGTACTGTTAAGGACAATCTGTTATCGGTACTCAGTACTGACGTACTACCAACTCAATACTACCTTAGGTAAAGTAGAGAATTTTCGTAATATTATTAAGGAACATCTATTGTTATGACACAGCGTTACGTTCGAGTTAAATCTTCTAAAGGACAGACCTACTACGGCTTGTTACAGGTGACCCGCACTATTCAGGTGCTGGATGCACCACCTTGGTTACAGGGACAACCCATAGATTTAGAGTTGGAACCAGAAAGCTATCAATTGCTGGCTCCGTGTGCACCAACTAAAATCGTGGCTGTAGGCAAAAACTATACTGAACACGCAGCGGAATTGGGAACATCAGTTCCTGAGGAACCTTTACTGTTTCTTAAACCCCCTACCACTATAATTCCTGACTCTCAAGCCATCCAGTATCCGCCTCAGTCTCAGCGAGTAGACTATGAGGGAGAATTAGCACTGGTAATCGGTGACTATTGCTTAGACTGCACACCAGACGAAGCTCAATCCAAAATTTGGGGTTATACGATCGCTAATGACGTAACGGCTCGGGATTTACAAAAGCGGGATGCCCAATGGACCAGGGCTAAGGGATTTAATAGCTTTTGTCCCCTCGGACCCTGGATAGTCCGGGAATTGAGTGCTGGGGCAAAATTGCAGACATTTCTGAATGACAACCCTGAGCCAGTACAATCAGCTTTAATTAGTCAAATGGTATTTCCGCCAGATGTTCTGGTATCTTACATTTCCCAGGTGATGACCCTAGTACCAGGAGATGTGATCCTTACGGGGACACCCCAAGGAGTAGGACCAATGGAAGTTGGCGATCGCGTCCGGGTGGAAATTGAGGGAATTGGCCAGTTGGAAAATACGGTGAGCTTACGCCCTTCACAGGCCAAGACTAAGGAATACTAGGGGACTTGGCTGTAAACGGCTTGACTAAGGCTTGGTATTTCTGCGTAACGACCCATCAATGATTGAATCATGGAGTAGCCGCAGGCGGCAAGGATTCCTAAAAATACTACATTATACAAGGTTTCTGTTAGCAAGTTAACCCCTAGTGCTTGGCGTAAAATTGGCAACAATAGAAAACCCAAAACTAAAAGAATGTCTAAAAGAATCGCCTGCATGGTGTTAAAGCGAACAAAATGGCTGATTCGTGGGTTTCTGACTACGGCTAAGAACAAAACAAAGAAAATAATTAACCCCGCCAACGGCAAACGGTAGTAAATTGAAATTAATGGTTGTAGTGGCAGGTAAATAATGCCCAGAATGGGAAACTGTCTTAGCAGAAATTGACCAAAGGGCAAAACCACAATTAGAGGCAGTATATATGCAAGGGCTGCAAAAATCCGGTCTTTAACATCTGTTGATCCGCGCCAAGTCATCGTGATTTCTCCTTGAAGATGTTCAGATCAGGGTTACACTAACTATTATTCAGCATAGCGCAGCACAACACTCTACCCCATCGCAACCTGAAATGCGATTGACCTTTGGTCACGCTTCGCGATCGCTTAGTACAAAAGTTCTTACTACAAAAGTTCTTACTACAAAAGTTTACTCCATATTTACCAGACGGAAGCCCATTTCACACTCATACTGTTGAGCTTGCTTCTCACTTAGCTTCTTGAGGAGATGAGCACACACCAATTTGCCTTGATGCCAGCGAGGTTGACCACTTGGGTCAGCCAGTAAACAACATTGGCAGACAAGGTCGGGGGAAATTACTTGGTTGTCCGTTAGAATTACTAACATAGCACTAATCCTGTTACGCTATCAGGGCTGATGCCGAAGCAAGATACTCTAAGGTCTTCTCAACAGGCTGGAGGATAGGGAAAAATGTTTATTTGCTCACGACACCTTATGCCCATACTAATCGAGAAACTCTTGACCAATCACCTTAGTGCTTAAGTCTTGTTTATAAGTGCTGTTGATTAGAACTATTGCTTAACCCTATTCTTATCTTATTAGATCCCCTGGATGATAAGTGTTGTATAATAAATAATTTAACATAATAAAAACTTTAAGTTTTGCTAAAAATTGGCCTAATCTGAGTCTGAATCGTTCCAGAATCAAGCTTTAAGCTCATCCTTACCGATGAATTGTTTGACAGGACTTATGAAAAACTGGTGAAAAACTGGGCATCAAACGCCCATATGTAGTAGGAATAAGTAGTAGGGATAAGTAGTAGGGATAAGTAATAGGGTGCGTTAATAACCAACCCTGTAGGTATATTTACTGGGTAAGTCCTGTTTAAGGGTCGTGTCCAACTAAACGGGCAAGGGGTCTCCCGTTATAATCGCGTGATTTAACGGGTTAGAAGTTACCGTAAGACAGTTGAGCCTTATTTCATATAACTTAAACTTATGACTCACAGACTGTCGCTTATAAAGGCTAAACTGTCTAAGGCGCGCGTCTCCGGGGAATTGCCCGACTGGGTATATTGGTTCTTGAGATATTGTTTGAGTTGTTTAACTAAGGGCTGATGATACTGACCTACTGCTACAGAATTAAGCCGAACACCGAACAAGTAGCCATCATGGAAAGATGGCTAGAACTATTGCGCCGTCACTGGAACTATGCTCTAGGGCAAAGACTTGATTGGCTCAATAGGAGTCGTTGCTCTATTGATAGATGTAGTATCGTTAGTGAACCAATTGGTGAAATACCAGAACCACTCAATTATTACACTCAGCAATCAGCCCTCAAGGAAACCAAACGGTTGTTCCCTGAGTACAAAAAAATTTACGCAGAAACTCAACAAGTTAATCTACAACGACTTAATAAAGCGTGGGAAAGATGGAGGAAACCTGTCAAGGGTGGCAAGCGGGGTGGAAGACCTCGTTTCAAGAAGCCTGGAGAACTTAGATCTTTTGTCTTTCCTAGGGTGAATAGTTCTAAAGCGGGGGCGCACTTAATTGATGGAGTTTTAAAACTAAGCAAGATCGGTTCTATTCCTGTGGTAATGCATCGACCATTGCCGGATGGATTCACTCTCAAGCAGTGTACTATTGTCAAAAAAGCTGATGGTTGGTATTGCTGCATTTCAATGAAGGATCATACCGTCCCTGAAATATTACCTATAGATTCAGTTAAGTCTGCTGTCGGAATTGATGTTGGCTTAGAAAAGTTTTTAACTACATCTGACGGTGAAGCAGTACCGATCCCACAGTTCTACAGGAAGGCTCAAGACAGACTGGCATTAGCTCAAAAAGCGATGTCCCGTCGTGTCAAGGGTTCTAACAACTGGAAAAAAGCTAAAAAGCAAGTTAGCTTGTTGCATCTTCACTTAGCTCGTTGCAGAAAAGAGTTTCATTATCAGGTTGCTCATTGGTTGTGTAATAAATATGACTTAATTGCTCACGAAAATTTAAATATCAAAGGACTTGCTCGAATAAGACACGCAAAATCAATACATGATGCTGCGTGGGGGTCATTTCTAGAAATCTTACAAGCAGTGGCGGTCAAACGCGGTTTGTTAGTCCAGGAAGTTAATCCACGGGGTACAAGTATCGAGTGTTTCAATTGTGGAGCTTCAGTTGAGAAAAATCTCGCTGACAGAGTCCATCATTGTCCTGATTGTGGAGTAAAAATTGACCGCGATTGGAATAGTGGCATCAACATTTTGAATCGTGCATTAATGGCGGTTGGACTGCCGCTCAATGGCTGTGGTAAATCGATACAGGATATCGAGGAGCAGCAAGTCTCATTTGCGAATTTGAGAAGCCCACATCATAATCTCTGATTTGATGTGGGAGTGGTCACAAAATCTTCAGGGCGACTAAAGCTGCTATGTCGGTACCGGTAGTCGCTGATGGGATAAACCCGTGCATCAAAGCGCTACCTCAGTTTTTGATTCCCGCTCCTGCCTAGACGGGGCTTTATTGCCTCAGAGGATTTTTTGTAAGCACTTACACCTTTAAGGTTGTTGTGTCAATACCCAAACGTGATCGATCCTAGAAGTAAAGAAAGTGACTCAAACTAACTTAGATTTTCTCGCCGAAACCGATCCCACGATAGCCACGTATCTGGGACAGGAACTCCAACGCCAACGGGAGCATCTGGAACTTATTGCTAGTGAGAACTTCACCTCCCCAGCGGTGATGGCAGCACAAGGCTCAGTGCTAACTAACAAATATGCTGAGGGATTGCCCGGAAAGCGCTACTATGGCGGCTGTGAGTTCATTGACAAAGTCGAACAAGTAGCGATTGACCGTGCTAAAGAACTATTTGGTGCTGCTCATGCCAATGTGCAGCCCCATTCTGGCGCTCAAGCGAACTTTGCAGTATTTCTAGCCTTACTAAAACCTGGTGACAAGATTATGGGGATGGATTTGTCCCATGGCGGACACCTTACCCATGGGTCACCGGTCAATGTGTCGGGCAAATGGTTTGAGGTGTGTCACTACGGTGTCAGCCAGGAGACTGAACAATTGGACTATGGTCAGATTCGGGAACTTGCTCTGAAAGAGCGTCCCAAACTGATTATTTGCGGCTATTCCGCCTATCCCCGAATCATTGACTTTGAGAAATTCCGGGCCATTGCTGATGAAGTGGGTGCCTACCTGATGGCGGATATGGCTCACATTGCTGGTTTAGTTGCTACTGGTCATCACCCTAACCCCCTTCCTCACTGCCATGTGGTCACTACTACCACTCACAAGACCCTGCGTGGTCCAAGGGGTGGCTTGATTCTGACCAATCAATCGGATTTGGGTAAAAAGTTCGATAAGGCAGTGTTTCCCGGAACTCAGGGGGGTCCGTTGGAACATGTGATTGCTGGTAAAGCTGTTGCCTTTGGGGAAGCCTTGACCCCAGCATTCAAAACCTATTCTGCCCAGGTGATTGAAAATGCTAAGGCTTTGGCAACGGCACTGCAAAACCGGGAGTTAAAGATTGTTTCTGGTGGTACAGATAACCATGTATTACTGGTAGATTTGCGCTCTATTGGTATGACAGGTAAGCGAGCTGACCAACTGGTGAGCGGTGTCAAGATTACGGCTAACAAAAACACTGTTCCCTTTGACCCAGAGTCGCCCTTTGTCACCAGTGGCTTGCGCCTAGGTTCCCCCGCCATGACTACCCGAGGCATGGGAGTGGCAGAATTTACTGAGATTGGTAATATTATTGCCGATCGCTTACTGAATCGAGAGGATGAGCAAGTGGCAACTCAATGTCGCCAGCGTGTGGCACAGTTATGCGATCGCTTTCCTCTGTATCCCCATTTGACCATTCCTTTACCAAGTTTGGTCTAAGGGTTGAGGGTTGACGGTTGAGGGTTAAGCGTCAGCATAAAACCAACAGTAGGGTGGGCTAATAACGCACCCTACTGTAGTCTTCGCTTTGGTTTATCAGGGAGTCGGGAGCGGTGCGCTTGACCCGTAATTAAATTACGGGTCAAGCGCACCGAGGGAGTCGGGAGTCGGTAACTTCGGATTAAAAGAACTGTCCGCCGTAACCCACCAATAGTCAGCGATTTCAGTTGTCTTAAGATTTAGCTGTCCGGCAAAAGAAGCCCCACACCTAATGCGTAGCATAGGTGTGGGATGAATTTTGCACAGGGTATTATAAAATTGCTATAATATATGTACTGATAAACAAAGCCGTTCGCGTAGCGTGG
>NZ_JAAHHE010000809.1:0-1684 GCF_010692525.1 Moorena sp. SIO3B2 | reverse complement strand
CTGCCAACTTTTTGAGCGCCCTTAATTCTGCCATTTTTCAGAAGTTGACGGACTCGTTGGACACAAATCCCTAGAAGAAAAGCTGCTTGGGTAGTTCCGACCACTGTCATTTTTTTTGCTCCTTTAATTAGCGCTATACTTAGCTTAGCACATTATTTCTGTTTGTGGGAAATTTTTACAAATTTTTACAAAGTGATGCCGGGAATTTAAATAGCGCTACTCTTTTAGGGGTGGTAAAGACTATATGGGATTATTGGGATTAAGGTTTTACTATAGCGCTAATTTATTTGTGGGATTTATGGATGCTTTACTATAGCGCTAATTTTATTCAAGGCTTAAGGGATAGATCAAGTCATTGGTTTTATTTTTTAAATAGCGACTTAGTCAAGTCAAAAATTATCTAGCGCTATTTTTTAGTTAGTTTATATAGCGTTATAGTTTTGTAAAATTTGGTGATCAAATTTTACTAGCGCTACCCTTTTAGAGGAGTTGAGGGTTGTATGGATTGATTAGATTTAATTTCAAACTTAAACTAGCGCTATAGTAATTGAATTGAATAATGGACAAACCCAGTGTATTGGCTCAGTTGCGGATCATGTTGTCAATTGCTCAAGCAAAATTATCACCTTTTGTCTTAACTGATGATTCCGACACTGCTGCTACTATAGACAAGCTAACAATAGGAGCAGTGATAGCTCGGAGAATGCGACTTCCTAGAGAAACAGCTATAAATCCAGCAGCAGTAGCTTGTTCTAGCTCTTGAGTTGTCCAACCACCCTCAGGTCCGGTAGCAATGACAATGCCAGGATGTTGAGCAGGGTCTGTTTGACCAGTATCCAATCCTAATCGTAAATCTAATAAGCAATTGAGTAGATGGGGAGCCTTTCCCCGAGCTACACAAATATAGCGATAGGCTTCTCGGGTTTCCGGCAATTGAAGACTATCGGAAAACTCGACAGGTTCAAGAATTTTAGGCACAACTTCCCGTTCTGATTGCTCTGCTGCTTCTTGGGTGATGCGCCGCCACCTCTGGAGCTTTTGAGGACTAGGATTGAGTAAAGTGCGATCGCTTTTCAACGGCACAATCCGAGTCACTCCCAACTCCGTTGCCATCAGACAAATTTGCTCAAATCCACTCCCTTTAGGCATCGCAGCCATCAAGGTTACCTGTTTAGGCAATTCGGTTTGAATGTGCTCAGATGCGACAATTTTAGCTTGAGTCAAATCACCTTCTAACTCACTAACATACCAGCCACCCTCTCCATCCATAGCAATAAAGCGATCGCCCTTTCTCAGCCGCAACACTCTAATTAGATAATGCTGTTGGGCATCAGTTAAAACAATCCCTTGGTCTTGACGCTGTGCAGGTGATATCACCAACCGTTGCATACTCATTACTGTTGCCGCAGTTGTAGGGAATTTCGGATTACAGAACAAGGACAGATAACAGGGTGGGACTTTGGATAATAGTTTTCGACTTTTGCTAATGCTCTATTAGCCATTACTGCTTTGTTGTTTAACCTCCAAACCTCCAAACCTCCAAACCTTCAACCTCCAAACCTTCAACCTTCAACCTTCAACCTCCAAACCTTCAACCTTCAATTTCTCCACCAACTACCACATTCCGAATCCTTAAGCTTGGTCCTGCACAACCTACAGCTAAGCCGCTTTGTCCACCTTTACC
>NZ_JAAHHE010000808.1:0-1686 GCF_010692525.1 Moorena sp. SIO3B2 | reverse complement strand
TTTAGATGGAGTGCGATCGCTACTCCAACGGCAGTTGATTATGCTCAAAATTGATAGTTGATAATTCAAGCATTCAGCGGTCAGCGGTCAGCGGTCAGCGGTCAGCGGTCAGCGGTCAGCGGTCAGCCATCAGCGGTCAGCGGTCAGCGGTCAGCGGTCAGCGGTCAGCGGTCAGCGGTCAGCGGTCAGCGGTCAGCGGTCAGCGGTCAGCGGTCAGTGGTCAGTGGTCAGCGGTCAGTGGTCAGCCTTCAGCGTGGCACAGTAGGGCATTAGCTGATAGCTGATAGCTGATAACTGATAACTGATAGCTGATAGCTGATAGCTGATAACTGATAGCTGATAGCTGATAGCTGATAACTGATAGCTGATAGCTGATAGCTGATAACTGATAGCTGATAGCTGATAGCTGCATCCCGATTCCCGATTCCCGATTCCCGATTCCCGTTCCCCTCCTGGGAGGGGTTAGGGGTGGGTTCCGATTCCCGATTCCCGATTCCCGATTCCCGATTCCCGATTCCCTGTTCAACACTTCTGCCATTAGCCATTACCCAATGACAAATGACAAATGCTTGCCCAAGGTTTCAGTAGTTGTACCAATCTACAACGGTGAAGCAGATTTACCAGAGTTAGTCCGTTGTTTACAGGAACAGACCTATGCCACTGACCAAGTAGAGTATCTTTTAGTGGATAATAATAGCAGCGATCGCACTGCCTCACTAATCGAAACTGCCGTTACTGAGGGAGCATCTGAGGGCATAACTTTCCACTACATCCTGGAAGACCAGATTCAAAGCTCCTATGCAGCCCGTAACAAAGGAATTCGAGCAGCCAAGGCGGAAATAATTGCCTTTACTGATGCAGACTGTCGTCCCCAACCCCATTGGTTAGCAGACCTGGTCTCACCCTTTGCTAACGTTAGTATTGGTATTGTTGCTGGTCAAATCATCGGGTTGCCCGGTAAAACCTGGCTAGAAAAACACGCTGAGTACCATAATGTTCTATCTCAGGAACATACCTTAAACAATTCCTATTGTCCCTACGGTCAAACCGCTAACCTAGCAATCCGAAGGCAAGCATTCGAGGAAGTGGGATTGTTCCGTCCTTACCTAACCACTGGTGGTGATGCTGATATCTGCTGGCGTATTCAAAAGCAAAGCAACTGGCAATTACACCTTGCTCCAACCGCCATAGTAGAGCACCGACACCGTTCCACCTTTCGGGAATATCACAGTCAATGGCATCGCTATGGTCGCTCTAACCGTTACTTACATCAGCTCCATGGTGTGCCCTTGATGCGGGATATTCCACCAAAGGAATATCTGTATCGGATCAGTCGTTGGTTGCTGAAAGAACTACCGCGCAATAGTATTAATGCGATCGCAGGCAAAACCGATCCCATTGAGCTAATCAGCACACCGATTGGTCTGTTTGGAACTTGGGCAAGAGCAAAGGGACAACAGCAAGCCCGGCTGCCAGACAAAGCTGATCAGATAGAGTGGCTTTCCCATGAAACCTGATAGCTGCATCCCGATTCCCGATTCCCGATTCCCGATTCCCGTTCCCCTCCTGGGAGGGGTTAGGGGTGGGTTCCGATTCCCGATTAATCAGAAATCACTTATTAGGTTCATGTAGGGTGGGCAGTGCACCAGACAGATAATCAAGCTTGCAAAGCCCGTTGGTAGGCAC
>NZ_JAAHHE010000807.1:0-1687 GCF_010692525.1 Moorena sp. SIO3B2 | reverse complement strand
GCCTTGCAATTAAGTAGTCAAAAAGCGGGATAAAACGGGATTTTTTGGGGTATAATAGACAAAAAGGCCAAGAATAGCCAACGATGTCTAAGCGCAAGAAAAAATCAGGCACAACAAAGAAGCTTTCAACCCAGGTAGTCCCAGTAATTGGGATGTCAATGGCAGTTGAAACTGAGCTTTTTGCCATAATGCAACGCTTAGGCATCGTTCGTTCTGAGTCCTACAACAAGCTTGGCAGCGTTAGCCATTGGGGACTCGACTGGCGGAAAGCCTACCCAGAGGTTAGATCTTTGAGAACTCCAGAATCTTTAGGTCTACCATCCAAACTAATGGAATGGACGGTTAGCGATGTCGCTAAAGCCATTAGTGCCCAACAAGCTGCTGGTATTGAAGCATTAGGGAAAATTCTACATAAGCGCTTTCCAGGCAAAGAAAACGAACAGCGTCGAAGTCAATGCTACAAACAACTATCAACTCCAAGTTTTCTTAGTGATCCGTTTTTACATCGAATTGTCAGAAAAACGTTTCGACGTGGCCATTCTTGGGTTAAGAATCAGATAGTTTATCAACAGGATGGTTACTCCTGTAAGCGTATTTATAGGTACACCTACCAATTAGAATTAGCCGGACTACGTCGTGGAAAACGTAATCGGCTCTTGGTGAGATCTAATCGAAAAATAACTGGGCAAATTAGGCTAATTTACAACCCATTGTTGCAGCGATTTGAAATCCATTTCTTGGTTAATTACGGGGTTGTCAATGTTACCAGCGAACGTCGCTGTCTGGGCGTGGATAAGGGTTACACGGAAGTGTTTTATGATTCGGATGGTCGTGCCTATGGTCTGGGCTTAGGTAAATTAGCGACCAACAAGTCTGACAGAATTGTCAAGAAAAACCGGAATCGTGGCCAGTTGTGGGCGCTGCATAGAAAATTAGAGAAAATAGATCCTGCCAAGTCAGCTCGCATACTAGAAAATAATCTGAGCCGAAAAACAGAAAATCGTCGCTTAAGAAAAGACCAGGCAGGAATTATAGCTATTATAGGCGCTGCAAGTAGGTCACTTTTTAATGGGGAATCATTAAAAGTTTTTGCGGAAGATTTAACCCAACCAATCAAAGGGAAACGTCAATCATTAGCAATGTCTCGAAAATTGAATAGCTGGATGAAAGGAGCTATTCGAGACTCTTTACAAAAATGGGCTAACTGGACTGGTTCAGTAGTTTCAGAAATTCAGCCAAGCTACACGTCGCAAATTGACTCCGTAACTGGCACTCTATTAGGGGTTAGGAAAGGGGACAGTTTTATCAGATTTAATGGGGTCGTGTTGCAGGCTGATCACAATGCTGCATTAAACATCCTTGCCCGTGGTACAGACAAGGAAATCTCCCGGTTTATGACTAGGGTTGAAGTTCAAGCAGTGTTGTTGCGTCGTACCGCGCGATTCCTTGAAGATATGGACTTGAGTTTAGCTAATGCGGTTGAGCTAGGTTGGCTTGACCCTAAGCATGAGCTTTGCTCAATCTTTTAGGGATCTCCTGGCCGGGATGCCAGGAGCGCTTAGACAAGATGGGTGGTAGGCTTGACTCCAATTGCTGTTTGACCACCCCTCACTCAAGCAACAATAAATTGCACCTTGACCCGTGGTACCGGGTTTACCCCGATTAATCACGGTTTAAGAGTATCCCA
>NZ_JAAHHE010000806.1:0-1691 GCF_010692525.1 Moorena sp. SIO3B2 | reverse complement strand
TTGAATCAAAAGGGATATACAAATCTTTACATAGATGGAGGTAGAGTAATCCAAAGTTTTCTTCAAGAAGACCTTGTTGATGAAATGATTATTACTCGCGTTCCAATTCTTTTGGGAAAAGGCGTTCCTTTATTTGGAACCCTAGAACAACATCTTAAATTACGACACAAAAAAACTGAAATATATAATGATACTTTAGTAAAAAGCTACTATATAAGAGAGAAAAATATTGAATTATAATTAAAAATATATACAAATAGCATTTACTTTTTCTGCCATTAGTCCAATGAAACTTAGACAATCGTTTATCTGGGTAATTTCTTTGGGATTAGTTGCCCTTTTGGGAATTACTTGGCTGATTATCAATCAAGACAATCCTCTGGAACAGTTACGGGAAAAAAAAAATTGTCAAAACTGTAATTTAGCAGGGCTAGAACTTTCCAGATATGATTTAAAAGGAGCGAATCTCGAAAAGGCTAATTTAGAAGGGGTTAACTTAGCGGGAGCTAATCTAGAAAAGGCTAATTTGGTAGGGGTCAATTTAGAGGGAGCTAACCTCGAAAACGCTAACCTGAAAAAAGCTAACCTCAGTGGGGCTAATCTCCGTAGAGCTAACCTGAAAAAAGCTGATCTTGTTTGGAGCAACTTCACAGAAGCTAACTTAGAACAAGCTAATCTCCAAGAAGCCAACTTATCAAATATTTTCGCCAAAGCAATTAAGCTCGAAAGAGCTAACCTCAGGGAAGCTAATTTATCAAAAGCCAATCTGGTAGGGATTAATATGAGTGGAGTGAACCTGGAGAAAGCCAATCTCCAAGAAGCAACACTGGCTGAGCTGAATACAAGTGCTTCATTGCCATTCGATCATTATTTAATAAGTGCCAATCTCAGGGGGGCGAACTTGATGGGAGCTAATCTTGAACGGGCTGACTTGAGGGGAATTGACCTCTCCGATGCCAACCTCTCCGACGCTAGCCTCAAGGGAGCACAACTAGACTATACCTTGGAGCTTACTGATTGGGGTTCTCCCAACAAAGTTTACCGTGCTAACCTCAAGGGGGCTAACTTAACCAATACCATCATGCCCGATGGTAGCACCAATCAATAGGGATACTCTTATATCAAGTCAGGTTGAATACTCATAATTAGAGGGAGGGTGGGAAGTGTGGGAAGTGTGGGGAGATGGGGAGATGGGGAGGTTTAATTTTAGCGATCGCGTTTGGCGATCAACTTACGATTTATTTTATCGAAACTTAGCATAATCTTGATCTAAGCTTTACGTTTCTTTACGAAATAGTATTCACAATTCATTTAATATTCCTTTAAACAACGGGAAAAGCTGTCTGGGGCAGTGCCAAAGTTCACAGATGTGATCAGCTTATGCTGGTGCGCATCAAGCAATGCCATAACCTAAAGACACCAGTAAATCCCCAAAATTGTTTAGTTTTATTAAGAAAACCCCAAAAAGACGGTTTTTGTTCACCTTTGGTGTAACCTATCCCTAAGCTTCGGCAAATTTTCTGTATATATTAGCACATTTTGAAATACCGAGACGCCTTGTTAAGGCAATTATCGGTGGTTGCTCTATATCCAGAAGCTAGTCAAGCGTAAATAGTAAATTTAGTCTATTACTAATAAAACTATGAACCAAAACAAGCGTCAGGCATACTGGCGTGCCAACATCGCATTAA
>NZ_JAAHHE010000805.1:0-1694 GCF_010692525.1 Moorena sp. SIO3B2 | reverse complement strand
ATAACAATCGCAAAAAAGAACAAAAAATATCAGCTTGAAGGGGAGTATAATATTTAAGTAAATCAATATCTCTATCTACAGGAAACTCTATTACTCCAGAACGCCAATCAAAAAAATCAGGAGCACGACGGACTAAATACCTTAACGTATATTTCCTGACGGTAAACACTAAGCAGCAATTAAAATCATCTCTAAATCTTTCCCGTTGCCAATTCAGATGACCTAATAAGCTGGCTAAAGCCTCTCTTTGATAAGATTTTTTAGGGTTTTCAAGGGTACGTTTAATATAATCGTCTAATGCTAAAGACTTTTCAAGGCCACTAATAAATAAAATATCAATGGGATTGTCGTTAACGTTTTCCTCAATCAAATCATATAAATTATAAATAGAATGCTCTAGCTTTAAAACATCAACGGTTTTATCATTAATATCTTGTTTGATTTGTTCAATAATAAATTTTTCTTGTATAGGAGTACACCGCACAAATAAAATCCCAAAGCCTTCACGCCAAGATAAATCGCGTTTTAACCTCAGATAGGATTCTTGTTCATCTGATCTAAATGTTGTTGAATTGGATGTAAGCATTTTATTCATTTATCAGCTATCAGCTATCAGCTATCAGTTTTCAGCTATCAGCTATCAGCTATCAGCTATCAGCTAATGGGCTAGATCACAGGCTAGAAGCCTGTGCCACCCAGGCTACGGGAATGGCTCACTACTGACCGCTGACTGCTGAATGCTCACTATTATTTAAATCACGAAGAGCAGATTTAAACTCAGATGTCCCTTCAATTACAGGGTGAACATCATACCAACGCACAGGATTACCCTCTCCATCAAACTCTCGATATTCCAACACACAACGACGGAATAGCAAACTACGATAGTCTTCATCATTAGGGATAGTCTTGGAAAGAGAAACCTCAGCTAATTTTTGCCATTCTTCAGCACTAACCGCATTACGATAAGTGCTATCTCTGGCATCACTAACCGCCCGCCTCACTATTCTTGTAGTAATCGGGAAATCATCAATATAACGCATGACTGACTGCATTAATAGCATCAACTCTCGGACATGACCACCAGTCATAGCACAAAGCTCAATGCGACTGTCTTGACTATCAAAAATTTGTGTATCAATATCAATCCTAGGGTCAACTAAGTGAACTCTTTTTTCAATAACTTCTTTTAATTTATCTAATCCTTGTGAATAGGGTTTGTTGTCACGGTTTTTTACCATAATCATTGGTAACACTTGAGGAGTACCATAAATATTTCTTAATTCAGTAGCTTGACTGGAATAGGCTAAGGAAATAGGTACTGTATAAACTACGTGACAATTCAAGGCTGTTAACTGACTGCTATAATCAAGAAATATTTCCTCGTGACTTGTTCTGTCATTCCCTTTTTCCAGGGGGATGATTCTATCTAAGTTATCTGCGATTACAACTATGTTGGATTTTTCCTCAGGTAATTTATCTTGAGCATCTTTAATAAATTCATTTAACGCTGTAATTAAAGAATCACTATAATTATCAACCTGTTTTCTAATGGTTTCACGGCTATTAGGATTGCGTCTTAAGGTTGTAGTCAATTTGCTAAAAATCTGAATTTGAGCTTCAACCGTTAATTTTTCAAATTCCACCTCCGATAATGCCAAATCCTTTAATTCAGTCCACCGAGACTCTAACCA
>NZ_JAAHHE010000804.1:0-1694 GCF_010692525.1 Moorena sp. SIO3B2 | reverse complement strand
GTCTCTTACGATGTTTACCAACCACCATACGAGTCCCTGGACGCACCCCAGCCTCTGCCAATTCTGTAGCACTACATTTCGTTTCAATCCAGGCATCTTGCCAACGTAGAGGAGCATCATCCTGCAATGCTTTTTGGGGAGATTCATGGGAAACATGACGTGAGCCAAAGGAGAGAATACCACTAATGGTATAGTTATCCCCCAACAGATCCACCACACCCTCACCATAAACCCAAGGAAAAGAACCCCCCAACCGGCGCACTTCCACCCGTCCTGCTTCAGCAATCCGTTTAACAATGCCACCAATTTCATCTTTATGAGCAGTAATCGCAATGGGACTGGCACCAGCATCCTTACCAGGGATTTTGGCAATGACATTTCCCGCCCGATCCTGCCAAGTTTCCACCCCTAAAGCTTGAAACCGATACAGTAACAATTGGTCAATTTCCTCTTCCGCACCACTAGGGGAATGGTGCATAACTAACTCTTCTATAGTTTTGAACAGTTGGTTGTAATTGTTAGTCATTGTTGGGAATAGGGAGTAGGGAGTCGGGAGCGGTGCGACCCGTGGCGAATTTAATTCTTAATGCGGAAAGCGCACCGAGGGAGTCGGGAATCGGGAGTTGGGAGTCAAGAGTTGGGAAAGGGGAATAAGAATTGACGAAAAGCGATGGAGAGGTGCGACCCGTGGCGAATTTAATTCGCCTACGGAAAGCGCACCTAAGCTGTCTTGGGGAGCCAGTTGCTCATCTGATATCATATCGAGATAATTACCCTTAATAACAAACTCCCCAAACTCCCCACACTTCCCACACCTCCCACACTCCCCTGTCTTTCCCGATTCCCGATTCCCGATTCCCGATTCCCAATTCCCGATTCCCGATTCCCGATTCCCGATTCTAAATTCTAAATTCCCGATTCCCGATTCCCGATTCCCGATTCCCGATTCCCGATTCCCTTAGAACCTATCCCTAAAGCCCCCAAGGCGAATAGACCTAAAGCCATTGCTGGTTCAGGAACATTAGCTGGGTGTGAATGGTTATTATCTGGGTTTGGATCGTTCAATGCTGACAGGGCTAAATCCGCAATGATTCGATAAACACCAGTGGTTGGATGTTGTAAATCCCAGAAGAAAAACTCCTCGGGATTCTCACATACAAATTGTGCTGGTATATTCAAACAAGGACTAGTTACATTGGTGAAACCAAATTCCGTCGGCTGAGCCAGAATGTCCCTAAATATAGAATTAACATCAACCGGGATGATATTGACATCTGAGTCGGGAGTCTGACTGAATTGATCCAGTAGTTCAGACAAACCAGAGTTATGGTTTTCTGTTAAGGTGTTGAGGGCATCGGTAGTACCAGGAACACGTCCATCAACTCCCAGAGCAAGGGGCGTATTGCCCAAATCTGGCAAGTTAACGACCATAATATTCTTAGCCCCAACATCAGTCAGGTCTTGCAGTGCATCTGACAAATTTGCCAGGGTGGTGTCAGTTTCTGTAAATGGTTCAAAACTGCCTTGGGTAGGTAGATAATCATTAGCACCAGCCCACACTATATAGAGAGCATCTGGGTCAGCCGACTGACCGGCTTGTATCAGGGGAACAGTAAAGGCATCAATCTGTGGTTGCAATCCTGGTAAAACTACCAATCCAGAGGAGGTAACAGGGGCAGTTTGTCCAGTGCCTG
>NZ_JAAHHE010000803.1:0-1697 GCF_010692525.1 Moorena sp. SIO3B2 | reverse complement strand
AGGGAGAATCTGTGGTTAAGATTGGGGCTACGGTGGGTTCGCTAAATCCACCAATGCGTTTGAGGGCTTGAATCACCTGATTTTGCTTCGCCAACTGCTGATAGTCCCAGCTCACATGCTGCCATTGACAACCACCACACTTATCCGCCACGATACATCGGGAACGAACACGATTAGGGGATTCCACTAACAGTTGGTGTAACTTACCAGTAGCATAGTTAGGTTTGACCCGCATCAGGCGCACCAAAGCTCTATCGCCTGTGACAGTATCCGGAACAAAAACGACGCGATTTCCTAGGCGTCCAACGCCATCACCACTATCACTGAGGTCTGTAATCATTACCTCAATCAGTTGACCTTGTTGCCAACACTCAGGGCTGGGCTGATTAGTTATCATCATTGGCATCATATAGCAAAGGGAACAGGGAGTAGGGAGCTTCGGAGTAGGGAGATCGAATGGAGTCGCTGATGGTAGAAACCCCCTGATCAAGGCGCACCCGTCGCTACCTGTAGGGTTTATTATTAAGTTACCCTAGTACTTATAGCGTTTTTGCGTAAATCCTGATAGTTTTGTTTTCATTCCAGCTACAGATGGCAAGAGGGGGCAACGGATGGTTCGAGCGGATTTACAGGATGGGGGAAGAGGGGAAATAGAATATCGATGCCAGCAAGCAAGCATCAGTTTTGCTCTATTTGTTCATCTTATGCCCAATGCCCTTCCGTTGTGTCACCCAAAGTCGGTAAACTACTAATTAACAGTTCTGGCAACAAGTCCCGAGCTAAAATCTGTAATTTAGCTCGGGATGAATAGCCTGAGTAACTCAATAAAAAACTCCATAAACTAATAACATGAGTGTAGTTAGTCAAGTCATTCTCAAAGCCGACGACGAGCTGAGATACCTCAGCTCTGGTGAACTCAAAAGTATCAATGATTTTTTGCAAAGCGGTGAGCAGCGATTGCGCATTGCTGCCACCCTGTCGGAAAATGAAAAAAAGATTGTACAAAAAGCCAGTAGTCAGCTGTGGCAGAAACGCCCTGACTTCATAGCACCAGGAGGCAATGCCTATGGTCAGCGTGAACGAAATCAGTGTTTACGGGACTATGGATGGTACTTGCGCTTGGTCACCTATGGTGTGCTTGCTGGTGATCAGAAACCTATTGAAGACATTGGTATCATCGGGGCAAGAGAAATGTACAATGCCCTAGGTGTGCCAATGGCAGGGATGTCAGAAGCAATAAATTGCTTAAAAGAGGCATCTTTGGGAATCCTAACCGATGAGGATGCTGAGCTGACAGCTCCCTACTTCGATTACATTATTCAAGCAATGTCTCCTAAGTCCTAAGTCATTAGTCCTAAGTCATTGGTGATTAGTCATTAGTCATTGGTCATTTAATACTAGGATATGGTTAATTGTCCATGGTCAATTAACAATTAGCCATTAACAATTAACAATTAACAAAATACTAATGATTAATGACCTCAAATCCCACGCATTTTAGTCGTGGGATTATTTAAATTAAATGTGGTTAATCAAAAAACTGCCCTGGCTTTCATTATCAATTCTTCTTTTAAGCCATAGTATTTTTGGCTGGATGATATCTGTTGACTTTCAGGAATTGATTACGGTAGAACACACTACATCAGCATCACATCCTTCCTTATTTCATATATCGGTATGGCTCTGGCTGATCGGAG